>CAZOXI010000195.1:0-6486 GCA_964583445.1 uncultured Bacteroidaceae bacterium
ACAGGTGATCGGAAAATTTATGATTTCCTGGAAGAAAAACACATCACACTACTCGGCGAGATCCCTTTCAGCAGAAAAATAGCCGAAGCATATGCAGGGGGCAAGTTGCCAATCAGGGACCAAGGCGCAATTGGTCAGCACATTGTTAACATGGCAAAAGCTATACGGGACAAGGCAGTGGAGAGCCAAAACAAAACCATGGCAGCAAAGAGATAACGATCATTGGGAAAAGAAACAACGATCATTGAGAAAAGAAACAACGAACACTGAGAAAAGAAACAACGAACATCTTGTGAGAGAAATAATGAACATATTTTGAAAGAGATAATCAACATTTAGTGACAGAGATAACCAACATTTAGTGAAAGAGATAACGATCATTAGTGGGAAAGGCGGAACCGGAAAAACCAGTATCACAGCAGCATTGGCATCCCTGGCTGAAAGTGCCGTATACTGTGACAATGACGTTGATGCAGCCAACCTGCACCTCGTTTTTGATCCGGAAGAACGTGAATCCCATATATTTGAGGGTGCCTGGCGGCCGGAAATCAATAAAGAGACCTGCACACAATGCGGGATATGCAAGGAATACTGTCGCTTTGATGCCATCAGCATTACCGGCGATGGCACTTACGAGATTAACTCTTTGAAATGTGAAGGATGCCGACTATGTGAGCGGGTGTGCCCTGAATCAGCGATCCGTTCAGAGAGAAGCAAAAATAATTACTGGTATATATCTGACTCCAGGTTTGGAATACTCGTGCATGCCAACATGGGACCCGGAGAGGAAAATTCCGGGAAACTGGTCACCCTGCTAAGGAGCGTGGCACGGACGATTGCAAAAGAGAAGCATACACGTTGGATCATCAATGATGGTCCTCCGGGAATAGGATGTGCAGCCATCTCGTCCATTACAGGCGCCCACAGGGTCGTAATTGTCACAGAACCCTCACAGTCGGGATTCCACGACCTGAAAAGGGTAACGGACCTGGTCAGCTCCTTTAAGGTTCCGGCGGTCGCTATCATCAACAAACATGATCTTCACACGGCTGTTTCTAACGAAATACAAGCATTCCTGTCAGAGCGCAACATCCCTGTAATTGCCAGGGTACCTTTTTCTCAACATTTCGTTGAAGCAATACTGGCTGGTAAATCAGTAATTGAACTGTTTCCGGAAGATGAAATTAGCTACATCCTTCAGCATGCCTGGGAAAAACTCAGCGGCGGCTTTTAATTCTGTCCAATTCAGCTTACCTTTATCGATCCCTACAAAAAACCAGCCTTATGATGAAAAAGTTGCTCATACTAACCGCTGTCATTACAATGAATGCATGCGGTATTAAAACAGAAACGCCTGCGCCGGCAGCAGAAATTGTATCTCCGGAATTTTACATGGGTACCTGGGCCCTGGATCTTGATGTTAAAAACAGCCCGGCTGGCTGGCTGGAAGTGAGGCAGGAAGAAGGCTACCTTGATGCTGACCTGTTATGGCGCGCCGGGAGTGTATCCCCCGTTGAATTTGTCTTCGTTACTGAAACCAACCTCTTCGTTACCCGGGGACGCGACGTTGTCAGGGAAAGAAATGCGGACGGGGATCCTGTCAGGACCCACCACGCGATCAGCTGGCTGAAGATTAAAAAAACCAGCGAGGATGAAATAAGCGGCGAAGCCATCTTCCCGTCCAACACCGGTATAGGTGTCAACAAAGTCTTATTTACCGGGAAGAAAATTCCTGAACCAACCGCAACACCTGATCTTTCAGATGTACGTTTTGGCGAACCCATCAACCTGATCGCAGAAAACAGTCTTAAAGGTTGGGAACTCCTGGAGCCAAATGCGGTAAACGGGTGGAGCGTATCTGATGGTGTGCTCCGAAATGACCCTGTTCAAAAAGAGGGAGAGGACCATATTCATTACGGCAACCTGCGCACGAAAGAGACCTTTGAAGATTTTAATCTTGCATTGGAGGTAATGGTCCCTGAAGGCAGCAACAGCGGAGTCTACCTGCGAGGGATGTACGAAATACAGGTAGCAGACTCTTATGGAAAACCACTGAATGCGCACAACATGGGTGCACTTTATAGCAGGATTGCGCCATCTGTTGCTGCAGAAAAACCTGCCGGAGAATGGCAATCAATGGATATTACCTTGTACAAAAGGCATTTAACTGTTATCCTGAATGGAATACCGATCATTGAGAATCAACCGGTCAGGGGGGTTACCGGAGGTGCTATGACTGCAAATGAATTCCAGCCCGGCCCCATTTACCTCCAGGGTGACCATGGTGCCGTAGCGTACCGGGACATTGTGCTTACCCCTATTGAGTAAATTGTTATTGAGTAAATTGTTATTGTATAGGAATAAAGGACCAGCTGTGTTTCAATCCCACTTTTATATAATGATCATATCATGCTTGAAGAATTAATCGCCGAGAACGGAAATAACTGGCAGAGCTTATTGATAATTAGTGCATTGATACTGGTAGCAGCATTTGTTCTCTACCTGGTAACCATTTTCCTGCTGAAGCGATTCAGCAAGCGAAAAGACAACTCCCTGGAAAGAACCAGTCATAAAAAATTCAGATCTCCCCTGCTAATCTTCCTGCTGGGTATTGCACTGAGCATCATAATCTCGGCATGGGACACAGAATATGAGATCGTCACTTACCTGCTGCATGTGTTGAAGGTGCTCATTATTTTCGCTGCAACCTGGCTGATCATCAGCTTCATTAAACTGGGGAAGGAGCTGTTGCTGAAGCCATATGATTTTGGTGAGAAAGATAATCTCAGGGCAAGAAAAGTCACCACGCAATTCAAAATCATTGAAAGGATCCTCATTACGATCATCATCATCATTGCCCTGGGCATTGCCCTGATGACCTTTGAAAGCATCCGGCAAATCGGCGTAAGCCTCTTTGCATCTGCCGGTGTAGCCGGAATTATTATCGGTATTTCCGCCCAAAAACTGCTGGCCAACGTGCTTGCCGGCATCCAGATCGCCCTCGCCCAACCCATACGGCTTGACGATGTGGTGATCGTGGAGGGTGAATGGGGATGGATCGACGAGATCAATCTCACATACGTTGTCGTGCGTATCTGGGACAAGCGCAGACTGGTGGTCCCGACTACCTACTTCATTGAAAAACCCTTCCAGAACTGGACCCGGCAGACCGCGGAGATCCTGGGAACAGTATTTATCTATACAGACTATACCGTTCCGTTCGATAAATTGCGCGAGGAGCTCACCCGCATCCTCGAATCTGACAAGAACTGGGATGGAAATGTGAATGTCCTGCAGGTTACCAACACCACGGAAAAAACGGTGGAAGTAAGGGCCCTCATGAGCGCAGTTGACTCTCCCACTGCCTGGGATCTGCGAGTGAATGTCAGGGAAAAGTTGATTGCTTTTCTCCAGGAAAACTATCCGGACAGCCTTCCCCGCACCCGCCTGGTGCTGGAAAAAGACAAGGGACAGGAACAAGAAGAAATGAAACAGGCAAAGGAAGATGGTGAAGAAAAAGTACCCCACCAAGAAACGGAGCCTAAAAATAAGCAGGAAAAGGAAAAGGGAAAGGGAAAGCAGCAGGAAAAAGATCATTAAAAGCAGCAGTAACAATATAATCTGCCAGTATATGCGTATTGAGGTTTTCAGGAAACAGCGCATAGATAGGATGTATGCGTTGAAAATACCAGGAACGCTTGTCAACTCAGTAGTAAATAACATATGGAATTAGTATATATTATTTCAGGATTGGTGATCGGAGGGATCATCGGGTATGTGATAGCCACGCTTGTTGCGCGGTCGGTATCCATTTCAAAAGCAGCACATGAACATGTATTATCGCAACTTGAGCAAACACGGGGTGATCAAGCCATGCAGTATGCGAAACTGGAAACAGCAGGAGAACAGGTTACAGCCATGCACAAGATGATTGACGCACTGAAAACCGAAGTGAATCGTAAATCGGATGCGTTCAACGAACTCAACAAGCACACGGCGGTACTTGACGCAAACAACCAGGCACTCAAAGAAAAACTGGAGACCCAGAAGAAAGAGATCGCCGAACTGGGTAAAAAATTCAATACAGAATTTGAAAACATCGCCAACAGGATCCTGGATGATAAAACACTTAAATTCACAAAGCAAAACCAGGACAACCTGGAGCTGATCCTGAAACCGCTCGGCGAGAACATCTCGACATTTAAAAAGAAGGTAGAAGAGGTTTACGACAAAGAATCCAAAGAGCGGTTCTCACTTGGCAAGGAACTGGAACGGTTGGTTGAATTGAATAAAAAGGTCAGTGAAGAGGCCAATAACCTTACAAAGGCATTGCGCGGCAGTTCAAAGGTACAGGGTGACTGGGGACAGATGATATTGGAAAAAATCCTTGAGCAGTCCGGCCTGGAAAAGGACCGGGAATATTTTGTCCAGGAATACCTGAAAGATGAGGACGGGAACATGCTCAAGAACGAGCAGGGAAGAAAAATGCAGCCCGATGTGATCATTGCCTATCCTGACAACCGCAAGCTAATCATCGACTCAAAAGTTTCACTGACTGCTTATACACGCTATTCTGAATCTGATGACCCGGATGTGCAGGCACTTGCCCTGAAGGGACACCTGGAATCCATGCGCACCCATATTGATGAACTCAGCGCCAAAAATTACCAGGATTTTACCTCTTCGCTGGATTTCGTAATGATGTTCGTCCCCAATGAGCCGGCCTACATGCTGGCACTGAAAAATGATCCTGACCTCTGGCACTACGCCTACAGCAAACGAATCCTGTTTATCAGTCCCACGAACCTGATCGCAGCATTAAAGATGATCGTTGACCTGTGGAAACGCGAATACCAGAACCAGAATGCCCTGGACATTGCAGAACGCGGAGCCGCGCTCTATGACAAATTCGTTGGATTTGTTGATAGCCTTCAAACCCTGGGAACGCATATCGACCGCACCCAGAAGAGCTACAGCGCCGCTATGGGACAACTCAAAGAAGGGCGTGGTAACCTGATCAGACAGGCTGAAAAGTTGCGCGAACTGGGGGTGAAGACAAAAAAGAACCTCCCGCCAAGCATGTTGAATGAGGCGGGAGAAGAGAAAACTGATCTTCAATAGACAGCACAGGAGACATCACAATTTTTCTACAATGTTTAACTTAAAACAGAATTAATGCAGATTAGCTTCTGTGTTGACTGATCTCCAGTGGTTTTGACAAACTTTACTTTTTTGTCCCTTGAGGGAGTTTCAATAATGGTCTTAGCCTTCTCGATTTGCTTTTCGATCTCATACTTATCCTTCCGGTAACGAACCGAAGAGTATGCGCAAATCAAATATCCATTATCTGTGTTTATCCTGATACTTTCCCCGTCCTCCCTGGTAAGGCTGTCACTGATTTGTTCAATCAGATTATAGGATAAATTACCCAGCCTTGCTCCAACAATGTAGTTAATATTATTTGACAAGAGCGCCTGTATGTTGGTTGTGCTTATCATTGCTGCATCAGCAACTACAGTAAACTCTTTTACCGCGTGTTTCTTGATGAATGCATTTACAACTGGTATTATTGTATGGCCTTCAAAGATGTTGCCGAAAAAGATGCTGTACGCTATTGGAAAGCCTTCTTTGGTAACCAGCAGGGCAACCAAAATCTGTGGCTGCTGTGATTTGTTGTCCTTGGAAAATCCGTTTCTTCGAAGATCGTCTTCCTAAAATGTTTCAAAGTATAAAGTGGTCACATCGTAAAACAGCAGGTCAAAATTGAAGGAATAGTTGCGCTTGGCAAAATCCACAACAATACTCTCTATTTCTTCCTTCAGAGGAAGCCATTGCGGTGCAGATTGGTAATAGCTCTGCCTTCTATGCTTAATCCCAAAATAACTCTCTAAAAGCTCTATAGAACTTAGTTTTGAGGCGGGCTCTACTATCCTAATGGTTACCAGATCAAGCAGCAACTGATTCCGTATTCTATCCAGACCTATCTTAGAAATCAGACCTGAGATTACCTCATAGAGAAAAGTAGAATACACTCCCAAAAACTCGGTCTTGTCCAGATACAAAAGATTATCAAGCTTCGCCTCTTCAAAAAAAGGAATCTCCGGATCGAAGTTCTTTATGACATCTTTGGCAACCAATTTCAGTGACTCCAATTCATTACTACTACTGGCAGATCCGATATGCTTAACTATGATACGCTTGCCATTCTTGTAATAAACTACTTGAACTGCATTAGCCCCAGATGCTGTTTTAACCACTCTTATACGAAGCATAAATTTACCTTAGTGCGGTAAATTTAAGATTTTTTCAACGTAACAACCTGATATACAATAGTGAAAAATTTACTTATCAAAAAGGCGGACAAGTCAGGAAAATCTAAAATTCAATTCAAATCGTCACGCACTTAAAAAGCTCTACAAACAAGTTATAACCAACGTCCGCGACGTGACGCTCACCCTGGAGGCGGGCGAGGCCGACGTGACCACC
>CAZOXI010000196.1:0-6415 GCA_964583445.1 uncultured Bacteroidaceae bacterium
CGCGCCGAACACTTCGTATGCAGCAAGACTCTTTGATCATAAAATTCCTGAAGACGGTTTCGTCTTAAAAGGGGGACGCATCTCTGAAGAATATTCTGATTTACAATTGGAAGACAAGAATGAAATACCACACCTTTTTATTCATTTCAATATTGGCATCCCATACGATAATGTTCATCCTCAGGTATTCACAATGAAGATCAATAATCACTTAACTGAAAAAATCACAGCGATAAAAGATGCCCTGAAGACAGATTTCAGGAGATTCGATTTTCATACCTCCCTTGTGATTAAATCACTCATATTTGATCTTCTCGCAGCATTGCCTGATCAAAAATGGGAACTGATCTCCCGGGACGAACGAATCATTAACGTACTGCGCTTTATCGAACTGAACCTGAATGAAGACCTTTCCAACAATATTCTTGCGGCGCAGACGAATCTTGCAACAAATGCCTTCAACCGTTTATTCAAGAATGAAGTTGGAGTCTCACCACAGATTTATATCCGGAAGAAACGAATTGACAGGGCCTGTGCATTGCTGGACCACAGCCAGAGCACTATTGACGCAATTGCAGATGACACAGGGTTCTCAGACCGCTATCATTTTTCAAAGATTTTTAAGCAGGTAATAGGAACCTCACCGGGAAAATACAGGAAACAGTTTAATTTATAGCTGCTCCGTGCTGTTGCAATGTTTGGAATTGATACAAAAATCTTCAAACAATCTATTTACAATCCCAAACTTTCACAATATTTTGTGCTTTCAATCTTAGTACAAATATGGATCACAAAAACAATTCTTTTCATTGCCTGGCAATTGATATGGGTGCAGGCAGTGTCCGGGTGATGCTCGGGACCATTAAAAATCAGGCAATCAGTTACAAAGAAATGCACCGTACCGACAATACAATTCAAGACATTGACGGTCATGACAGGTGGGACATTCAATGCATTTTCAAAGAGATTGTAAACGGAATCAACAAAGCAATTGAAACTTCTGAATGGGAGCTTTCCAGTATCGGGGTAGATTCCTGGGGCGTCGACTTTGTGATGCTTGATAGTGACGGGAAACTTCTGGAAACACCGGTGGCTTATAGGGATAAGCGGACTGAAGGAATGATGGAAGCGTGGAAAAAAGAGATGCCCGCTTTCGAAACCTATCAGCGAACAGGGATCAATTTCTATATTTTCAATACCCTGTTCCAGTTATTATCAATGAGGGAAAGTGAGCGTATGGCAAAGGCCAGCACAATTCTGTTTATTCCTTCCTATATCAACTATCTGCTCTCAGGCTCAAAGGTAAATGAGCAAACCATCAGTTCCACTTCACAAATCCTGAACATAGATGGAGAAAGTTGGGATCAGCAGATCATCGGAAAATTAGGAATTGCGGATCGTATCATTGCAGATGTAGTCAAACCCGGAACAAAACTTGGTTCGGTAAATAATGAAAAAATACTGGACAATTCAATTGAGACCGTAGCTGTTTGCGGCCATGATACTGCGTGTGCGATTGCAGCCATACCTGCCCAAAATGAAGATTTTGCCTATATTTCAACAGGAACGTGGTGTATCCTGGGGACAGAATCAGAGCAACCTGATCTTTCTAAAGAAGCCTTCAATAAAGGGTTTACCAATGAGCGCGGATATGGTGATACCTTCAGAACACTTAAAAACATTGTCGGACTGTGGCTTGTGCAGGGACTGAAGAAGGAGATGCCCGAAGAAACAAGCTATGCGGACCTGGAAGACCTGGTAAATAAAACCAGGCAAACAACGCAGTTTATTGATCCGGATGATGAACTCTTTTTTAATCCCGAAAATATGAAAACTGCTTTTGACCAGTTTTTTAAAAAGACAGGTCAGGAGCAACCCAGATCGATTGGAGAATATATAAAAATCGCTTACGACAGCCTCTGTTTTTCTTTCAGATATCTACTGGAATTCCTGGAGGTCAACAATCAGAAAAAGATGGACCGGATCCATGTCATTGGAGGGGGTTGTCAGTCTGACTATTTTAACCAACATATTGCCACGATCTGTAAAAAAGAGGTTGTGAGCGGACCTGTGGAGGGTGCCGTTTACGGTAACATACTGGTACAGGCTATTGCTTTAGGATCTATTAATTCAATTGCGGAGGGAAGGAAACTGGTACGTAATTCCATTGACGTTAATTACTACAGTCCTGAGAAAGATCCTGAGAAATTTGATGATGTCTATAATAATTATCTCACTTATAAGAAAAAACAATCATAATTATGACAAAACAAAGATTTATCGGTCAGCACCCGAAAGTAGGAATCAGACCCACCATCGACGGCCGGAGAGATGGTGTCAGAGAATCCCTCGAAGATCAAACGATGCAGATGGCAAAAATGGCTGCCAGTCTTATCGAATCAGAACTAAAATATCCTGATGGAACACCCCTGGAATGTGTTATCTCAGATACATGCATAGGGGGAGTTGCCGAAGCCGCTGCAAGCGCAGATAAATTCAGCAAGGAAGGTGTTGGCGTAAGTTTAACGGTTACTCCATGCTGGTGTTATGGTAGTGAAACCTTAGATATGGATTCCCATCTTCCAAAAGCGATATGGGGATTTAACGGGACAGAGCGTCCCGGAGCTGTCTACCTTGCTGCAGCACTGGCCGGTCACAACCAGAAAGGACTGCCGGCATTTGGTATTTACGGACAAGATGTTCAGGACGAAAATTCAACCGAGATCCCTGAAGATGTAAAAGCAAAGATACTGACCTTCGTAAAGGCAGGTATGGCCGTGGCGATGATGAAAGGTAAGTCCTACCTTTCCATGGGATCAGTTTCTATGGGAATTGCAGGATCAATAGTAGATCCCAATTTCTTCGAAGATTATCTCGGAATGCGCTGTGAGTCAGCGGATATGTCTGAATTCGCCCGCAGGATCGACAGGGAGGTATTCGACAAGGAAGAATTCAATGTTGCCAGGGACTGGGTGAAAAAGAATTGTAAGGAAGGAAAAGATTATAATCCGGAGGAAAATCAGAAAAGCAAGGAAGAGAAAGAAAAAGACTGGGATTATGTTACCAAGATGGCGCTCATTGCACGTGACCTGATGGTTGGAAACCCAAGGCTGAAGGAACTTGGATTTGATGAAGAAGCTTTGGGACACAATGCGATAGCTGCAGGATTCCAGGGACAGCGTCAATGGACAGATCACTTCCCCAATGGTGATTTTATGGAGGCAATTCTTTGTTCATCGTTTGATTGGAATGGCATCAGACAGCCCTATATGCTCGCCACTGAGAATGATAGTCTGAATGCTGTACCGATGCTATTCGGGCATCTGTTGACCGGCGCTGCCCAGGTATTCAGCGATGTCAGGACATATTGGAGTCCCGCAGCAGTGAAAAGAGTAACTGGCTTTGACCTCACCGGCGATGCGAAGGATGGTATTATTCACCTGATCAATTCAGGATCTAGTGCTTTAGATGGTTCCGGAGAACAAAAAATTGATGGAAAACCTGCAATGAAACCCTGGTATGAGATCACAGAAGCAGAAGCAGAGGCATGCCTTGATGCAACAAGTTGGGGTGCCGCGATCTCTGAATATTTCCGTGGCGGTGGATTCTCATCTAATTTCAATACGAAGGGCGGAATGCCTGTAACGATGAGTCGCATCAACATTGTAAAAGGCCTCGGACCGGTGCTTCAGATTGCGGAAGGATCTACCATTGACCTGCCTGAAAACGTACATGAAACATTGACAGAACGTACAAATCCCTCCTGGCCGACTACATGGTTTGTTCCCCGTCTGACAGGAGAAGGTAACTTCAAGGATGTCTATTCGGTGATGGCGAACTGGGGTGCCAATCATGGTGCCTTTACCTATGGACATATCGGTGCCCAGTTAATGACCATGGCTGCCATGCTGCGTATCCCCGTGAATATGCACAATGTTCCGGAAGAGGATATTTATCGACCCAGTGCCTGGTCTGCGTTCGGAATGGATAAAGAAGGAGCCGATTACAGGGCATGCAATGCATATGGACCGTTGTATAAATAAGGAGCTATGGTGTAGACTTTAAAAGGGGAAACATTTGAGCGCATCAAAACCATCTACTGGGAGTGGCGATATGCAAGGATCAACAGACTCCAATGGCCATCCGGGGCTATTCAGAAAGATCATTGGAAATTCCTGGTCAATAAAGAGGCCGGCATACGTGAATTGTATAACCTGCCCGAGGACTGGGCGGAACAGGATAATGTGATCGAAAGTTTCCCAGAAAAAGCGACAGAAATGGAAGAAGAACTCAGCACGTAAATAAAAACGCTGCCGAAGGAAGCTGATCCTTCTTGTTTCTCAGAAGAGCGGGAGGAGATACCTGGAACACATAAAAACTGATCGTTTCTAACAATAAGACAATTACAAAATAATTGCGGTTTCCGAATCCAATATTCCAGATCGCTACATTGAATCAATTCTATGGACTGTTTACTCTGCTAGATCACCACGATCATCCGTTTATAGAACATAACCTTTGAATGAATTTCCAGCAAATAACTGCCGGTCATCAGCTGCCCGACATCTATGGTATAGCGTTGCTGTCCGGCGTGCATCTTTGAATGGCCCGGCGATAGGAATACCACCCGTCCGGCCAGATCGCGGATGACAAAGGATAATGCTGTTGGTGCCTCCTGTCCTAATTCAATATTCAGTATTTGATGTACCGGCACAGGATAGACACGCAGTTCACGAGCCTTGAACCCGGGGTTTAGGGAAACATTTGGATCTGTGATATATGTCGCCGTTACTTCTGCATCCATATCCGGCATGGTCAGATAAGTAGTGCCTGCGTTCGCATCGTCCAGCTGGGGTGTGCCTGACTGGATGATCCATTCATCGAATACTTCACCTGCGGCCGCTGCATCTGCCTGGATCAGTACCCGGTCACCCGGCTCGTATGCCCCCGATCCACCGCCATGGTTCACTGTCAGTTGAACTTCGGTATAAATGCCGTCGCTGAGGATCTGAATGGCATCAATTTTCGTGGTAATCGTTGCTGACTTAAAACTATACAAGCGGAACCAGTTGATTGCACTTAAATCAGGTTCTCCCAGTTTTCCCGCGTCACTGATGGGCAGCCGGATGAAGTTCCAGCCGTCAGCCAGTCCTTCCAACCTCCAGTTGTACTCGTCCGTATCGGGCTTCCCGGCACTTCCCAGCTCTACCTGGTTGGCCCCCTCCATTTTTGTAACATCAGATACGTAATACCAGAACTGTAACATACTGCCCGCTTCAGATCCCCTTGTATTATATGGCGCAGAGAAATTTTTCTTGAATTCATCAGCCCCACCCCCGGTATACTCCAGGCAATTGCTGCCCTGCATTTTATCAGCACTGTTCAATTGCAGGGTACCGGAAGTTTTCCAGGCGGTTGACTGATCACAGTCGTCCAGGTATTCATTACTGCTGGTCAACCTGATGGTCTGATGATAGGAAGTTTCCCAGAACCACCCGCTGTCGGCCTGCATCATCTGCCATTGGAAATCATACGCATCATCCGTCGCAGGAGCCGTTATTTCGAAGGAAAATGTTTTTACCTCCCCCGGAAGGATGCTGTCAGATCTGGCCATTTCAACCTGTGCCGGTCCCCAGGTCGTATTCTCCGGAGGATTCTGGCTACCCAAGGCATATCCCCTGAATTTGGTCCATGAAGTTGTTCCGGTATTTTTTATGGTGACTGTCACCGTAACATTTTCCCCAGGGACCATCGGCGGAATGAACTGCGATACAAAAGATGCTTCATTCACAAGCGGTATCTCTGCATAGGTTGCGGAAATCTCCGCGGGACTCCCTTGCAGGACAAGCACTGTTTCCGGATCTTCAGGATTTGCAATCACTGGATCCCCCGACACAATCACCCACCCGTCGAACACCTCCCCTTCCGCGGCGCCGTCTGCCACAATGGCAACTGTTTCATAGGGGTAATAATCGCCATCTCCTGAACCGTTGTTTACAACCAGCGCAGATGTTGCGCATGTCCCTTCCGGTACACCACAGCCGCACAATCCCGGTTCGGTTTTATCGGGATCGTCCGGACACTGGTCGGCATCGCCTACATATACCTGTTCGGAACTGTTGGCTGCAACATCCAGGGTAACATCAATTACACGATATGCATCGCCATCAAATTCCTGGCTGATGGTGCCGTTGTCTACCCTGAATTCAAATCCACGGGGCATGACGAACCGTATTTTCGCCCCGAGGATCGGGAAGTCGAACTTATTTGTTATCGTGGCCGTGTTTTCAAAGGAACTTCCATCGTTTTTATTTTGGAATTCAAGTGTGAGATTCGGCACCCATGTCTCCCTGTCATCCTGATCCCCGCTTTGGAGCACCTTCACAACCGCATTTGTTCCTGACACGGGAGCGTA
>CAZOXI010000197.1:0-6402 GCA_964583445.1 uncultured Bacteroidaceae bacterium
TCTTTCCCTACACGACGCTCTTCCGATCTGGTGCGAGCTGGCTGATCAATGGATTCCTCCAGGGAAAATACACACCCCTGCCCTTGATGACCCTTGCCGGCGGCTTACACGCTTCGTGGTTCGAAATGAATGACCGGCTACTGCTTGAGCCACGGTTGTCCTCGAGCTTCAGGGTGGCACCAGCGCATGAGATCACGCTCGGTTACGGTAACCACAGTCAGACAGAGCCGCTGTTTGTCTATTTTGTTTCACGCCCCGACACTGAAACAGGTTCACTTACATCACCCAACCGGAATCTTCTCCGTATGCGGGCACACCATTTTGTACTGGGCTACAATATCACGATCAACCCGAACCTGCACTTCAGGGCAGAACCTTATTACCAGCTGCTCTATGATGTTCCGGTTGAGGAAAACGCTCCCTATTCCATGCTGAATTTCATGAAGGACTGGACCTTTAACAGGGCGCTGGTAAATGACGGAACGGGACGCAACCTGGGACTCGACCTTACCCTGGAACGGTTCCTGAAAAACGGGTTCTACTATATGGCCACAGCTTCCATATACAAGTCTGAATACACCGGGGGAGACAACATTTCCCGTCGCACACGCTACGACGGAGGATATGTGGTGAATTTTCTCGGCGGATGCGAATGGGAGGTCGCCGGGAAAAACCTGCTCGGGATCAATCTCAGGTGTACCTTCATGGGACCCTTCTGGCACCAGCCGGTGGACGAAGCTGCTTCCATGCTCGCCCGGGATGTGGTCTATGACCACGACATGCCCTTTAAGTTCCGGTACTCCAACCTGGAAACCATGAGTGACCTCAGCATCCACTACAGGATCAACCGTGAAGGGAATGCATCTGTGCTCTCCCTCCAGGTAAAAAATATCTTTGGTCGGCAGTACACGGGAAAAAAGTACAACCTGAAGACACAGAATATCGAGGATGATTTCTTTTCAAGCCCGATCCCATTTGTCAGCTATAAACTGGAATTTTAGAAACCATAAAAACATATGATCATGAACAAGCACATTTTCCTGGATAATCTTACTGCACGCGTGGGTGCCTTTGTCGCGGGCAAAAACAAATTCTTTTCACAAAGCATCGACAGTAAATCTTTCGATCAACTGGCAAACGAAATCGAGGTTGATATCCCTGAAATCACCGGTGAAGGAACATTCGAACTGGAAGCGGCAACTGCCGGCGAACCGGTCGGTATTGCCTTCCGGGTGGAAAAATGGATGGGAGCGGATTATCCTACGCTTATATACCACCATGGAAACAATGAACGTCCTTTCGATTACCGCAAAGGTGCAAAAAACACATTTCTGAACATCTTCGTTAAGGAAAGGGAAGCCTTCAACCTGAACCTGGTGGTGGTACGTGCCCCATTCCACGATATTTCTCTGAAGAAATACCAGGAAAAGATCGCGGAGCTGAAACACTTCATGACCATGATCACAACTTCCGTGAAGTTGAACGAGGAACTCGTTCGTGCACTGCCTGCAGATCAGAAAGTGTATACCTGCGGGATCAGCCTGGGGGGCTGGGTGGTCAACCTGCACCGAAGCCTGTACAATTCCTCTTCAGCTTACATTCCGATGCTGGCAGGTAGCTTTTTAGGAGAACTGTTTCTGCAAAGTGCATACAGGAGAATGACCGGAGCGGAAGCACTGGCGCATGCTGACCGGATCAGGGAATTGCTCAATTTCGACGCTGCATTTTCGGCGGTGGAAACAAAAAATGTCTTCCCGCTCCTGGGAAAGTACGACCGGTTCATTGAATATCATGTGCAGCGGGAGAGTTATAACGGCTTTGAAGTGCAGACCATCGAAGCAGGTCATGTTACAGCAGCCATCAGTGCAAATGAGCTGCGCGCTCATGTACTGGGCGTGTTGGAGAAATAGTCTGAGTAAGACTCAGACGCATCGAAGAATTGCTTCGGTGTTAAACCCGTTAGCTTCTGAAAATCATTGATCATGTGTGACTGATCGTAGTACCCGGCACCATAGGTAAGATCTGTCAGGTTCACAACTGCATCTTTCGACCGTAAATGAATGGCATGTTGCAGCCGGATGGTCCTTAAGAATTGCTTGGGCGAGGTACCAATATATTTCGAGAACACCCGCTCAAACTGTTTCCGGCCGAAACACGCTTCCGATGCAAGAAAATCAATGCTGACAGTGCCCCTGGACCGATTGATGATGTTGATTGTGTGCTCGATCCTATCGTAATTGTAACTGTCGCCGTTCTTTTTCAACAGCCGTAAAAGGAAGTACTCAACAATCTTGATCCGCCCTGTAAACGTGTGCTCCGCGAATAACTGTGATTCCAGTTCGTCTGTATCTGTCTTAAAAATGAATCTGAGCGGCACATTCTGGTTATGCAGTTCATTGACCGGGATATCAAAGAACATGCTTAATCCCTGGGGTTTGAAAAGGATGGAAAAAAGAGACAAGTGCCCGGTAACCCGGAGGTCATAATAATTGCTTAAGTGACCCGTGATGACCGTGTTCGCAGAAATAGACCTTTTGGGATCACTGGTCTCCGGTCTGTCGCCCAGGTAGAAAATCAACTCAATCAATCCGTTTGGAACAATACGCTGGATATGCTGTTGTCCACAGGGAATACAGTTTTCAAGTGTCCAGTAGTGTTTTACGAACCTGGAAAGAAGCGGCGAGGGCCTTGCAATGGAATATCCCATGGAAGCTCGGTTTTTTGCACAAAAATAATCATTTTAATTGATGGCTTAACCGAAGCTAAGCCATCAATAAGCTAACGCTGATTATTGATCACCATACAATCCCACTTTGTTCCCCTCACTGTCCATGATGATGGCAAAATATCCGCGGCCTTCGGCTTCAATTTTTGTCCTGGGCTGAACAACCTTGCCATTGTTCGCTTCCACCCGCTCCAATGCACCGTCCAGGTCATCACCGGCATTGAAGCTTACCAGCGCGCCGTCCTTGCCCGGTAGAAAACCCGGCGCATAAGAGATTGCACCCTCTCCGCCCGGGAAACAGGCCATTTTTTCCTGTTCATCTTCAATGACCTGCAGGTCTGTCTGCATCACTGAAGTGTAAAAGTTTACGGCTCTTTCAAAATCTGCAGCAGGGATTTCAACCCATGAAATTAAATTTGTCATAGTGTTTCTGTTTTAAGTTGAACATCAATTAACAATGCAAAAGTAGGAACCGGAAATACCCTGGAATTGGAAATTTGCGACATTGTTGTCCTTCAATAGATTCTGAAGTATAATTTACGCTATCGGACCCGGTTAACGCACCAACCCGTCGAAAGCCCATTGAACAACGTCGCTACCGCGGGGTTAATCCGTAAAATACTCATCAAAACACATGACAATGCGTGAAATAATGCTGATCCTTCACTTCGTGGGGTATGATCTGTAGAAAGACACTACTCATATACCGGTCGTCCGACCTTTCCCATGAACAGCATGGCACCGGTGGAATTCTCTTTAATTATGTAGAGGAACGGCCGGTCAAACTGCATATAGTTCCCGATGGAAGTTTCGCGCATCTCCACGATGGTTGCGGCAGCGGCCTCCGTGCCTTCCTCGTTCACGTCGATGAAGGTCTGGTGGATCACCCTGGAAATGTATAATGCAACCTCCCTTGTGATACTGGAAAAATCTGCTGTATCGCTGAATGCGACGCCGAGTCCCAGTTCGGACAACGGATCGTTCAGCAACGATTTGAATCCGTATTTGAATTTGGGCAACACTACTTTTACCTCCTGCGGGGAAGAGATCGCAGCCAGCTTGCTCCATTCCTCCTGCCCGTAGGAAGCAACGAAAGTGTCGATCGGAATATCTGCAGAAGGAAGGATCGCAACCATGCTGAATGCACTGTCACCATAGGGCAGCTCCACCGCGGCATAATCCTCCTGAAACGTATAACCGAATGGCTCCTCGATCTGCATGAATTCCACTGATTCCGTCCCCCCTCCTTCCAGGTTGAAGCTGCCTGTGAAAGTATCGTCCTTATCGAAGCTGTACTTCCATTCTGCATTAAAGTAGATGGCATTCACCAGGTACATATAAGCATTGCCAGGGATCTGGTCCAGCATGTCCTTTATTTTGTCATTGGTATGTTCAGCAATCCAGTCGTTGATCACATCCACAGACGCCGGATCCGAAAAATCCAGTGCTTCCACGGCGGCATCAAAATATTCCTGGTTAATGGTGATGAACGAATCGAGTACATTGGCACCCAGCCGGTACCAGATACTGTTGGCAATGTTAAATTCCACCTGGTCATCAAGCGTAACCAATTGTCCCATGAGGTCCTTATAGCTTTCATTCACCTCCTGACGGGTGAGTTCTTCAAAATGCAATACATTCTCAAAGGCATCTTTAGTGGAACCTTCTGCCCCGTTGTAGGTCATTCCCAGCGCATAGGACACGCTCAGCGGAGAGATCATAATATTTTCTTCCGTGCTCAGCGAGCAGACCTCCCCGAACAGTTCGAAGGCAAACTGCTGGTCGGCCTCGATGATCTCCGCAGCTTTATAATTTAATTCTACCGGGGTGGGCGGTGTGTCCCCGGGATTGATGATATCGCAGGATCCTGCCAGGAGTGGGAATATAAGTGCAATAATGAAAATTTTTCTATCCTTTTTCATGACTGTTTTTTCTTTCAGGATGCAGGGTGATTGTGGATCGTTGCGTAGTTCCTGTAAAAGAATACAAAAATATCTTTTCTTCCATAATGACATTTGAAGGAGGACCCTCAATTTACTCTGAACAAGCTCCTGTTTATTTCTTAGCTGATCTACGTATCTTTTCCGGTTGATCTAAGTATTCTTCAGTACATCCAGGTGTTCTTCATCTGATCTACGTATCTTTCCAGTTGATCTAAGTGTTCTTCAGCACATCCAAGCATCCTTCAGTTGGTCAACGTACTTTACAGTTGATCTACGTACCTTCCAGTTATTCTACGTACTTTCCAGTTATTCTACGTACTTTCCAGTTAACAAGGATGTACAATGTCTTCGGAAAATTTCCGCTGTCCGGAAGCCACCACGCAGGTCATCTTCGACCGCCCCGGAGGATATTCACGATGAGGCTTATTAAAAACAGTACCAGGAATATGTAGAACAATATTTTTGCGATTGAAGCCGCTCCGGCAGCGATGCCCCCGAATCCGAGGACAGCGGCCACCAGTGCAAGCAGGAGAAAAGCAATTACCCACCTTAACATATTGTTGATTTTATTGGTTATTGACTCACAGATCTTCTTCCCGGGCTTTTAGAAGGAGAATCCCAGGTATACCTGTATCACATTGTTTTTTCCATCACCCAGCAGGTTTTCGATGCTGTATTCCTCTTTGGCGACACGGTTCAGTCCAAGGTTATAGTTGAACCCGATACGTACCGGATCAACAATAAACCCCAGTCCCATGGAAACACCATATTCGAGTGAATTGAGCATCGTCTTGTCAATATTCTCGCTGTCATCCACCTGGATGAAATCAAGCAGTTCGGCATCGGTTTCAATTTTTGCCTTTGCCAGGATCCCCGCGTAGGGTCCGAGATGGAAATTAAAATCTTCAGAAAGATAATATTTCACATATACGGGAATGTCTATATAAAAGAGGTCCATGCGTGTCTCCCCATTGGCCAGGTTCAGTCCGAATACATTGGCATCGTAGGTCGCCTTCACCCCTTTTGTCGAGAAATGCACCTCAGGTCCGATCGTCACCTGCCCTGCTACAGGGATATCAGCAAAAGCCCCTGCATGAAAGCCCGGGATGATGTTGCTGTCGTCTGCATCCGTGATGGTGATCGTGGAAAGGTTCAGTCCGCCTTTGATCCCATATGAAAGCTCCTGTGCTCTCAGTGATCCCGGAATCATGAAAAATAGCAGCACCAGTAAAGATGCCATCTTGCGTATGTTCGTTTTATAAGTGTTCATAATTGAATGTTTTTTCAGAAATGTTGTTTTTTTTGGATAGTTGTTCGTCTTCGAGCGACGCCTTATTGTAATTACAGTTCACCTTCCCGTGCTGCTTCCTTCAGGTCCTCATTTGCGTAGATTGCTATTTCGACCCGGCGGTTTTGCTGTCTGCCCGCATCGGTTTCATTGGATGCCACTGGCTGATCTTCTCCATATCCTTTTGATATGAGCCTGTTCCTGTTTACACCAAGCGCAATCAGGTAATCCTCAACGGCATCTGCCCGTTGCCTGGAGAGTGTCATGTTATATGCATCAGTACCTACGTTATCGGTATGTCCTTCGATCAGTACTTCAGTATCGTCATATTCTTCCAGGGTCTCAGCAAGTTCCCTGAGGTTGGTCTTCGAAGCATCCCTTAATGCATATGTGATAAATATCAGTACATCGTTTACATAAAATATCAGTACATCGTTTACATCTAA
>CAZOXI010000198.1:0-6395 GCA_964583445.1 uncultured Bacteroidaceae bacterium
GCCACCAGCACGTAGAACAATGCGGAAAACAGTACGATGACTGCCAGGAAGATCACCCCGGTTTTCAGGATGGTTTTCAGTAGTTGTCTTTTATTTTGTATCTTAAAATAGGTCATATCATGCGTTTGCAGCGGTACACATGTTCGATTGCTCTGCAAAGGTAACGTAAAAAGGAGGGAACTATTGGGCAGCGCAGGGCATAAACATGAACATGCCGGATTAATTCTAAAAAGACTGAGATTAATCCCATTTTTCTTAATTCAGTAATTGAAAAAATCACTGAACTGAAAAAAATAAAACAGGCTTCCCGGGCGTTTTTTTTATCTTCCGAAAAACAGTGTAAATTCCACGCCAGTGTTTCTTGACCTTCTCCCTCAATTGTTGTATATTCTACCCATCATCAAAACCAAAAGATTATGTCATTTGAACTACCAACTTTACCGTACGAAATGAATGCGCTGGAGCCGGTGATCAGTGAAAGAACACTGGAATTCCACCATGGGAAACACCACCAGGCCTATGTGAACAACCTGAACAAACTGTTGCCGGGTTCGGATTTTGTGAATGCCGACCTGGAGACGATCATCAAGAAAGCAAAAGGCGGGTTGTTCAACAACGGGGCACAGGTCTGGAACCACACTTTTTATTTCGAGTCGTTCTCCCCTGAGCCTAAAAAGGAACCGGAAGGAAAGCTCCGGGCACTGATCGATCGTGACTTCAGTTCCTTTGATCAGTTCAAGGGTGCATTTGAGAAGGCAGCGACCACATTGTTCGGTTCGGGATGGGCATGGCTGGTGATGTCGGAAAATGAGAAGTTATCAATCGTGCAGACCTCCAATGCGGATAATCCGCTGCGCGACGGCCATATGCCGCTGCTCACGGCTGATGTGTGGGAGCATGCTTATTACCTGGATTATCAGAACAAGCGACCGGAATACCTGGGGAACTTCTGGAAGGTTCTGGACTGGAGTGTTATTGAAGGTAGAATATAATTATTATATTTAACCAAACTAAAATGCCATTCCATGATCCAACAAAACTTTATCAAGCTCTACGAAACCAGTTTCAGGGAAAACTGGGACCTCCCAGCCTTGTCTGATTACCAGGGACCGGAGATCACTTATGGTGAATTATCTGCAAAGATTGCAAGAACCCATCTCCTGTTCCGTGCACTCAACATCGAGAAAGGCGATAAGATCGCCCTGTTTGGCAAGAACTCAGCCAACTGGTGCGTCTGCTTCATGGCGTCGATCACCTATGGTGCTGTTGCAGTCCCCATACTCGCTGATTTCAAACCTTCCGATGCCACCAATATCATCAATCATTCCGATGCGGTGATGCTGTTCGTGGACAAGTCCATGTTTGAAAACCTGGATGAATCGGAAATGGAAAAAGTGCATGGTTCCATTGCCATAGATGATTTCTCAGTAATATCGCCAAAGCCAAAAAAGCAGTTCAAAGATGCGACAGAGAAGCTTGATGAGATGTTTCAAAAGCAATATCCCGACGGATTCACAAAGGACCACCTGCAGTTTCCTGAGATCGATAACAAAGATCTTGTGGAGATCAATTATACGTCAGGAACAACGGGATTCAGCAAGGGGGTCATGCTTTCAGCCAACAGCCTGGCGGGGAACATGGTATTTGCACGTGCAAACATGGAACTTAATCCTGGTGAAAAGATGCTAGCAGTGCTGCCACTAGCACATTGTTATGGTGGCGCTTTCGATTTCCTCTTTCCCCTGACCAAGGGAGTGCATGTGACTGTACTGGGAAAAATCCCGGCGACACCCTTGTTGCTTAAGGCATTCAGTGAAATCAGTCCGCACCTGATCCTGTTCATCCCGCTGTTCTTCGAAAAATTATATAAGAAGAAATTGTTGCCCACGATCTCCAGGCCCACCATGAAGGTGCTGCTGGCGATTCCCGGAGTGAACAAGATCTTGTATGGGACCATCAGGAAGAAACTGATGACTTCATTCGGAGGAAGGTTCCGGGAAGTCGTTTTGGGAGGTGCCGCACTGAGTGCCGATGTGGAGAAATTCTTCACGAAAATCAGGTTCCCGTTCACCATTGGTTATGGTATGACAGAATGTGGGCCACTGATCTCCTATGACGGATGGAAAACGATCAGGCCCGGATCCTCAGGGAAGATCCTTGAGGGTATCATGGAACTGAAGATTGATTCATCCGATCCCTATAATGAGGTGGGTGAGATCCTTGTCCGCGGCGAAAACCTGATGAATGGCTACTACAAGAACGAGGAAGCCACGAAGGCTGCGATCGACAAGGACGGGTGGTTACACACCGGGGATCTTGGGGTGACAGACGAAGACGGGTACATATACATCAAAGGCAGGAGCAAGAGTATGCTCCTGGGTCCGTCAGGTCAGAATATCTATCCTGAAGAGATCGAAGCCAAGGTAAATAACCTGCCCTATGTTGCCGAATCTGTTGTGTTGATGAATGAGGACCACAGACTGGAGGCATTGGTCTATCTTGACAAAGATGCTATTGCCGCAGACGGGGTGGAGGACCAGCTGGCAGAAAAGATGGAGGAAAACCGCAAGGCGATCAACAAGGAGTTGAAAGGCTACGAGGGAATTCTCCGGATGCACATTCATGAGGAGGAGTTTGTAAAAACCCCCAAACGAAGCATCAAGCGGTTCCTCTATTCACTGGAAGACCTCAAGAAGAAAGATCTTGTGTAAGGACTAGAACAACGACGTGCCCTTATAGACGAAACTTACAGCAGGATGTACCAGTCTTCCTGAATAACGCAGGGAACCACTGGAAAAATTACCGCTGACGCGTGCATCAGCTCTTCCGCTGGGTTGCACAGTCATGAATACATCATAAGAGCCTGCGGGACTGCGTACATTGTAATTGATGGAGTAGGTCTCTTTCTTTTCGTTGTATGAATATTCATAATCGTCCACCGATCCTTCGATGGTCACACCACCTACACCGTTCATTCCAAGATAGGCGTTACTTCCTATCTGCAACACGCCCTCAGTTGAGTCAGCACTGATGAAGTTGATGTCAGATTGCACATTCCTGGTGTTCCCATAACGATCAAACAACATGTCTGCCTCGAGTACGAAGGTGGCGGATTTCACCATGTGATCCACCAGTTTTGCATAGCGTTCCGCCTCCCGGGCCTCCTGGCGCTTCTTTTCTTCTTTCAATAATTTTCTTTGTTCACGTTTGCTCAGTGATTCGGGCTCCTGCGCCTGCACTCCCACACCGAGCATCAATATAACCATTGCAAATGCTAATTTTCTCATCATCATTTTTTTACCATAAGAAGTACAAATCTTATGCCAACAGGGGTGGTCCGTGCCGGTATAGCTTTTCTGTATCAACCTCCAGGTCAACAGGCCCAGGGCAATGTCTCCGGGCTTCTAACGTTGCAGGATCAGATATCGGCTTCCACGAAAAAGGCAACGAATTTCTCTTTCCTGTTGTAGAAATGGTTGCTCCAGCTTCTGCCATTGTAATAGTTCAGGCCGATGCGCAGTTTTTTGTTGTTCCATGACTGTGGAAAGATATACCCAACCGAAGCGGAGATATTGGGGGACCAGGCGTTGAGCTGATAGGCACTGACATTGAGAGCCGTAAATACACCTCCCAGGTACCGGTTGGGCAGGCGGTACTCGACTTCCATTCCGCCCTGGAGACTCAGATATGCATCCCTGTTAGACTTGTTCTGCCGTCCTCCCATGAAATCTTTACCGGGCAGGAAGAATCCAAAATCCCCATACACTTGCAGGATATTCCATTGTTCATTGCCCAGAAAATAAAGTGGCTTGGCTGCTGCTGAAAGTATGAAGTCATCTCGCACGGGAAGCTGCAGGATAAGGAAATCAAAGTCGGTGGGAGAAATAATTTTGTCAGTAAATTCATCGCCTATATGCGTACAGATATGGTGTTTTGAAAAGCGGAGCGCCAGCCATTCAGCGGGCCGGGCACCGATAGCAAAGTAGTAGATGCCGTCTAGACCGATCACATCATGGTTGCCGGCACGCATGAAAGTGGGGATAGTAACCCCGAGGTCCACTTCCACCCCCAGGTTGGGGTTGCTTTGCGGTGAAAATTTAAACAGGCTGAACCGTACGCCGGAGTTGATCACCAGCTTGCCCAGGTAGGTACCGTCTTGATTGATCCTGTCGGAGTGATCGAAGTCACTGTATAACATCGTCTGGCTTGAAACGCCAAAACGTATCCCCAGCGGATCGGCCAGGTAGGTGGGGTAAAAATTATTTTTTGCAACAAGTTGCATGTCCCAGTTCCTTATGGGAATGGTGAACCTGTCAGTAGTATCCTGCGCTTCCAGGGCGAGGCCGTTCAACAGGATAATAAATATGATCGCGTTTTTCACGGTTTCTTTTTTTAGGTGTATTCTATTCTGATTCAATTTTATTTTTAGTTGCTCTGCGGGGTTGATATATTTGAGGACCGAATGAAGTCTCCCGGGATAATCCCGACGGCTATTTTTCTGCTGACCACACATCATTGTTCTGTCCCAGGAAGCTGGTGAATCCGCCCATGAACCAGATCTTGCCGTCGAATTGTGCGATCCCGTAACTGTGGCGTCCTTTCAGGTCCGAACCCCTGGAGTCGATGCTCCAGACCTTATCGTCATCCATGCGCCAGGTGGGATAGGTGTTGGGATTACCGGTGCTGTAATGCATCGTTGAAGTGTTTGAACCGGGAAAGACCCATAAGGAATTATCGTAGAAAAGCATCTGGTGTTCGGACCGGTCCAGGAAGGAGGAGTCCACAGCCTGATCATAATCGGCAGTCCAGGTCACCCCATCCGGGGAGCTCCACAACCAGTTCCATTTTTCGATGGGGTAAGGTGCATTTCCGGGCCCTTCGAAGATGATCCCATGCCTGCCGCCCTGGACATATATGGTGCCGGTGGCCGGATCCACTGCCGCAGCATGACTGGCGCGGCGGCCATAATTTTCGTTGTCCAGCTTCTCCCAGGAGATCCCGTCCGTAGTACGCCAAACATCATTGAAGTACGCTTGTGCATAAGTCCCGCTATGGTCCTCCAGTTGTGTTCTTCCCCCGATTATATATATGTAGTCCTGTCCCCCATGGTTGGCTACGACCATGGCATGATCGGACCGGGGAAACCAGGTGTCAAGCGAATCCAATTCGTCATAGGTCCGTTCCTTGATCTGCACCCAGGTATTGCCGTCGTAGGATCTCCAGACATCGTTGCAGTACTGCCTGTACCCCGTGACTTCATCCACGGAATAGCCACCCGCCAGGTACATGGCTTCACCGGAGCCATCATCGAAAGTTACGACTGCATGCCCCCTTCTTCCGAGCCATGGCGCGTTGTCATTCACCAGCACCCATGTTTCGCCATCTTCCGATGACCATATATCTTCATAATATGTATCGTGCCTCATCTCCCCGGGATTGTACCCGCCCATGATCCATATTTTATTATCAAATACCACAGCAGTATGATCGAACCGGTTCTGCCATTCTGCACTTTTCTTCACCCGTGTGAATTGCAGTATGCCATCGTACGGGTCGATCCCGTATTCCTCATAGGATTGGAATTCACAGCTTCCAAGCAGGATGACTGCCCACAAGATGAATAGATTCTTACGTTTCATTTTTATTGAATTAACTCTTTGTAAATTAAATAATTGTCCTCATCGAAAACCGCAAAGATGATGGTTTCGAAAAGTGTTTCGGCGTTGGGGTGGTTTTTCACAGTATGCACGGCGATCTCTGCTGCCTGTTGTTTGGGAAATCCGTACACTCCTGTAGAAATATTGGGGAAAGCAAGGGATTTGATGTTGTTGGATGCGGCGAGGTTGAGGCTGTTGGTATAGCAACTCCTGAGCAGTGCTGCTTCGTTCTTGTTGCCGCCTTTCCAGACAGGACCTACGGTATGGATCACATGGCGGGCGTGGAGATTGTATCCCCCGGTGATCCTTGCCTCACCGGTTGGACAACCGTTGAGCGTCCTGCACTCTTTGAGCAGACCAGGACCTGCTGCACGATGTATGGCACCGTCAACGCCGCCTCCGCCGAGCAGGGAATTGTTTGCAGCATTTACGATCGCATCCACTTTCAGGAGGGTAATGTCCCCCCTGTAGAGTTCCAAATACATATCACGAGTTTTATTAAACGCAAGTTTACAACAATTTTTGTACCAATTGAAAGGGGTGACCAAAAAATTGGTTGGGTGCATCAATTCAGACCTTTTAGAAGCATCGAGCTGAAAAAGATTTTGTTCGGTCCAGCGGTGCAATCATCGCAGGGATTGGACGGGTACCTGCAAGCAAAACAGGATTCGTCTCAGCTGCCCCTGACCACGGCACCCAGTTCTTTCTCGAATGCCAAAGCGATGCGGCCCATCACTT
>CAZOXI010000199.1:0-1243 GCA_964583445.1 uncultured Bacteroidaceae bacterium
CCGGACCATCATTGAGCAATTCGATGTTCATATGGGCACCAAATTCCCCGGTGATGATCTTTTTTTTCAAATGTTGTTGTAATTGTAAAACAAACTGATCGTACATCGGTTCGGCAACTTCCGGACCTGCAGCCCTGATCCAGGATGGACGGTTCCCTTTTTTGGTGCTTGCGTGCAGGGTAAACTGACTCACTACCAGTGCTTCACCATTGATGTCCTGCAATGACAGGTTCATTTTGCCATTCGGATCATCAAAGATACGAAGACGTGCAATTTTTGCTGCGAGCCATTTACCATCTTCTTCTGTATCTTCATTTTCGATTCCCAGGAAGATACAGAGTCCGCCGGCAATCGATCGGCTAATACTGTTGTTGATTGAAATCCGGGCGAATTGTACGCGCTGAATAATTGCTCTCATCCTCCGAAAATACAAAAAATCGAGCTTAAAATGTAAAAGCATCCACAGTCTGTCAAAAACTCCATTTAAGGCGGAGGTAACCGATATATGTATTCTGCCTTTGGGCATTTCCCTGCAGATCTTCCAGTTCTGCTGAAAATCCCTGGAAAATCAGTGAAGCCTGGAGATTATTCCCCAGGGAAAGATCTGCCGAAGGTCCAATGTAGAATCCCTTCCAGTCGGGAAAGTACATTCCCGCCAGTGAAGCATTCACTAAAGGAGTGATGGGATAGGAAAGGCTTGCGAAAAGTGACCATTCGGTAAACCCGATGCGTTTAATGTTCATGTCCGTTCCGAAGAGCTGTAAAAAATTATGGACCTGCAGATCTTTTGCGAAAGCGGAATACAACATTTCCGTCTGCAACCACAGGGAGTTTCCGAAGGTATGGTCGAATCCCGCAGAAAGCAACAGGTCACCCGTTGTATCCGCAAAATGGTCAAGGTCCCTGAAATAGCTCATTTCACCCCGGAATGAGGTATTCACAATGTTTCCGCTCCACCCGGTACCGAGTACCAGGTCCTCGCCGGCAAGAACGCCGCCGATCAGCTGAAAATCATAACCCAGCGCATTGAACCGGAAATACCCTGCTGCCGTGACCTTTTTAGCACTGTCCAGTTTTGCCACCAGTTCAATGTTGGAAGCGATACCGGTATAATACTGCAACCTGATGGCATCGCTGCCCGGTCTTTCGGGATAATCCACGTCGAAATAGGAATACGAATTGAAAATATCGTTGGGATTCCATACAAATGTCTGTCCCCAGTTGATGCGTTGTCGTCCGATGG
>CAZOXI010000199.1:1343-6369 GCA_964583445.1 uncultured Bacteroidaceae bacterium
TACGGATTGGGCATTTCCGGACAGGGAGCATGCAAGTAAAACAGATATGATGAGGCGTTGAAACATTACTGGTCTGAGTTGATTGTAGTGGTATTCGGCATTAAGTTTGGCGGTTCTCTGAATTGACTTTCATGGTTTATTGTTTGTTTTCGTCGCTGATCACTTTGCCATCCTCGATGGTGACCACCCTCCTGGCTTTCTTTACCACGCGGTTGTCGTGGGTTGAAAAGATAAAAGTGATCTTCTCTTCCCGGTTGAGCTCTTCCATGATGTCCAGTAAGGTCTCTGTGGACTTAGAGTCCAGGTTGGCGGTAGGTTCGTCGGCAAGGATGAACTTTGGTTTGGAAGCCAGGGCACGTGCAACGGCAACCCGCTGCTGCTGTCCACCCGATAGCTTGGCGGGCCTGCTGTCTGCCCTGTCTCCCAACCCGACTGCCTTCAGCATCTCCATGGTCCGTTGTTCACGTTCCTTTTTGGGGCGCTTCTGCAGATTCATGATGAACTCCACATTCTCTTTTGCGGTAAGCACCGGGATCAGGTTATAGGACTGGAACACAAACCCGATGTTCCGCATCCTGAAATCGATCAGGTCCGAAGTTTTCAGTTTGGAAAGGTCGGTGTTGTTCACCAGTATCTTTCCATCTGTGGGAGTATCCAGGCCCCCGATCATATTCAGCAGGGTGGTTTTCCCCGAACCGGAAGGACCAACAATGGCAGAGAATTCTCCTTCCTCGAAATCGATGGTGATGCCGTTTACAGCGTGGACATTGACTTCTGAGCTGTTGTAGATCTTGTGAACATTATTTAATTCCAGGACTTTCATGATGGTTGTATTTGTGATGGTTGCTATTCAGTTCTGAGTGCATCTGCGGGATCCAGTTTTAGCGCTTTAACGGCGGGGTACACCGACGAAAGGATACCGGTGATGATGATCAATGCGGTTACAGTGATGAAAAATGTATTGGAGATCGTGGGATAGATGTGCGCAGAAAATCCCATGGCCTCGAACCCTTCTGCAGCACTGGAAAAATTGATCCCGTTTTGATTGGTTAGCATCAGGATGAGCTTGCTGACGATCATGCCTGCCACTCCCCCTACCAGTGAAAGGAATACCGACTCGGACATGATCATGGTAAATACCCTTTTCTTGTTCATCCCGATGGCTGTGAGCATCCCCAGCTCTTTGGTTCGTTCGAGCACGACCATCAGCATGGTGTTGACAATTCCAAATGAGAGTGCTGCCAGGATGATGATCATGAATACCGCATTGAATTTTTCGATCATGGTCGTCATCATAGCCAGGTCGGGGGATATCTCTTTCCAGTTCTGAACCTGCAGCCCTGGATAGGCATCCCGCAATGCTTCGGTGATCTGTTTGGTCTGCTCCCTGTCGGCAATGCGTACGATGATTTTATGGGCTGCATGTTCATCCAGGCCTGTCAGTTGCTGCAGGACCTTGTTCTGTACAAAGACCTGTGATTTTTCGTACATGCTGTTCCTGATATCATAGATCCCGGCAATCCGGAACATCCCACCGGTCTGAACATTGTCTTTATCCAGGAACGTGAGGGTGAGTCGGGAGCGTTCCCTGAAGGTCCAGGCATGCTCCATGATCTTTTGTCCATACTTTTCCGACATTTTTTTTGTTAAATGTTTTTTGAGGTCCTTAACAAACAAATCCTGGCTTGCATACCTTTCGTCGACCATGGGATTGAGCCGTTTCAATACATTTTCCGGAATTCCTGCTGATGCGAGGCTGTCCATTGTGTCATCATGCAGTTCATACCGGATGATATTCAGTTCCTTGGCCAGGTCTTCCCCGACAAGTGCCAGGTTATACCTGCTCTCCTTGTTGAAAAAGGATCCTGTCCCGGGTATGACCGTTTCGTCCAGGTTGAATACTTGTTGATCCTGCTCCGGATCTATTCCAATCAGCTGAATACCGGTGCTCTTGGTTGCGGTATTTGCGATGGCATTCACCTCCAGCCGGTTGGTAATTTCCTTCACTCCGGACATATTGCGGATGTTCCTGTTTATTTCCTCTATGCTGTCGATGGTGAGCTTCAGATCGTAGTTGTCCCTGAATGATTCACGGTTCAGCTGGATGTGCGAAATCTCCTTGTTAATGGCCGCGTCCACACGCTGTTCCATGGTTCCGTTCATCAGACCAACGGCAAAGATGCCCGCGAATATTCCGATGGTAACGGAAGCGATGACCACCATGCTCCTGGTCCTGTTCCGCCAGACGTTCTTCCATGCTGTTTTTAGTATCATTGGTTCTCTTTTTATGCCCTCAGGGCGTTTACAACTTTCAGGCCCAATATTTTACGCAATGGATTCAGCAGCGATACCAGGATCATGATCCCGACAACGAAGGCCTGCCAGAGGAAATATTTGTTGACCGGTTCAAACACCAGTTTGGGTTCGAAATCGTACTGTTCCATCATGTGGGCCAGCTCTCCCTTGAATATGATCGGGTGGTTCACTCCATAGAGGATGATCGGGATACACACAATCATTCCCAGCATCACCCCCATCAGTCCGATCATCATCATTTCATACGTGATTACGCTGGCCAGTTTTTTCTTTTGCATCCCGATGGCCACCAGCACTCCGAACTCCCTTCTTCGCTCTGTGGTCATCATCAACACGGTCCCGAATATCCCGAAAGCGATGACCAGGTAGAGGATGCCGAGCATGAATACCCCGCTGATATTATCAGCTTCCATTTGCTGAATCATTACTTCGTTCATCTCTTTCCAGTCGACCATACGGATGTTGCCAGGGATCTTGCCGGACAGTCTTGATGCAGTCTCCTGTACATGTTTATCCCCGGTTTCTTCCAGGTGTAATGCAACGGAAGTCAGCATACCGGGCGCATTGTACAATTGCTGAGCAATATCCACCGGCAGGTAAACCACCTTGTTGTCAAGATCCGGAGCAGGCTGGCGAATGATTCCTTTCACTTCGTATTTCCCTGCTGCAGTGGTACCGTGGTATCCCTGTCCCATCAGGACAAGTGTATCTCCAATTGAAATTTCCAGGTATTTTGACAGGCGGTCGCCGATCCAGACCCCGGGTTCACCTAAATGGATATCCCCGTTCTCAAATTTCGCATATTTGGCCAGTTGAGGCAGCAGGTCAGCGTCTTTTTCCGGATTCAGCGCCAGGTCATTGAGGAACCGGTTCCTGGAGGTAAAGGAAACGTTCTCAAATTTTTCTACGATCTCCCTGGTCTTTTTTGGCAGGGATGCATCTGACCGGATCTGGTCGACTGCTTCTGAAGTGAGCCTGTACTTTACTTTTTTGTCTGTCACCTTTGAGAGCATGTTTTCCTTGTCAGGATCGATGCCCATGACCATTACACCTTTGGTGGTGGGCCCGGAGGCTGCCAGCGCAAAAGATTCAAACCGTGGAACAATACCTGCAACATTCGGATCCTGCAATAGCTTTTTTTCCAGTGTATCGGTGTACCTGAACACATTATTCACGGTCTTGTTGTCCCACCATTCTAGTTGCTGTACTTGCAGGTATCCGCTGTAGGATTCGATGGCCGTTTTATACATGTAATCGTAGGATCCCAACTGAAGGGAGCGCATAATCAGGGCAAAGAACACGGCAAAGAACACGGATGCCACTGTGATCATTGTACGGCGCCTGTTCCGCCATAAGTTCCGCCATGCAAGGGTTAAATTTTTCATCTTCTGACCTGTTTCATATTCTGTTGTGAGAAAAACTGGTCGGGAATCGATACATTGAATTCAATATCCTCAATAACCAAAATGGTTTTGTGGCCTTCTTCTTCCTCCGGAATCAATACCATCCTGGTGGGGATCATCCTGCCGTCCATTTCCCGGATGCGGCCGGCCGTCTCGGTTCTGATCAGATAGCCTTCAAAATCGTACAATTCTGCCTTCAGGAACAGGAAATCATCCTTGTCAATCCATCGCAGCTGGTGCCCCCATATCACCGCTGCTTCTTCTTTAGCTACCAGTTTGATCTTGTAGCAGGTCCGTCCCTCAATGGTGTCTTCTCCCACGATTTCATGGGTATAATCATTCACGATCGAAGACTCCTGTAAGATGTCGTCATTGGTATAATCTGAGCCCATCCAGCCTTGCGACATCATCGAAGGCGGAAGTTTGATCAGCCTGCTGATCGAAGGATTCCAGCTCCACATTTCGTTTCCGCGTTTCAGGAACGTCTGCCCCTTCTCGCTGGCAGGGGCAGTGATCAGCGTAAGCGATTTATCGGTCCCCTCGTTCCAGCTTTTGAACTCAACGGTTCTTTCCCAGGAGGGTCGGACAATGGTCATTTTCATCTCCGCAACGGATGATTTCTCACCGTAAAATTTATCGTCTGCTTTTTCAATCACCTCTTTTGCCGTGAGCTCCTGGGCAGCCAGGTTACTGCATAATGCTGCCATCAGCAATGCCAGTGTTATCTGTTTATTGTTTTTCATGGTCCTTTCGGGTATATTTATTTATGATCCTTTCTTCATATTTTTGGTACAATTCAGGGGGAAGATCTGCCAGGTCATCATAATAGATCATCATGAGTCCGAATCCTTCCAGGATCACCGAAAGTTCGAATATCTCCAGCATCGGATCTTCGTAGCCCTGTTCTGAAAAATACCTGTTGAACATGTCAAAGTACTGTTCCATGAATTGGACCAGGGAGCTTTCTTTCAGGAAGGCCTTTACATTTGGCTGAATAATGATACTGAAGAATTTCGTGAAGAAGGTACGCTTTTCATGCATCAGCTGGAAGGTCTTCCGTATAAACAACTCGAATTCGTTCGTGGTAAGAATGCCATCACGGTTCGGGTCCAGGGAGGTCATGATCTGTTCGATGCCCTCGTTGAGGATCTCCTTCAACAGTTCATCCTTCCCGGAGAAATAATTGTACATCAGTCCCTTGGAAATGCCGGCTCCCTGTGAAAGAGCTGCAATGGATACATGTCCGTATCCCTCACTGGCAAACATCTCCAAAGCGGTGGACATGATCTGACTTCTGCGGTCTTTCC
>CAZOXI010000200.1:0-6366 GCA_964583445.1 uncultured Bacteroidaceae bacterium
TGTTCAAATACCGGGTGAAACCCGGGTGAAAAAACTCAATTTAGATTTTTAAGTACAATCTTTAGTTACATTCAAGCACCGGATCATTATTACAGTTACTTAATTGTAATTCGTTTAAACAGCAAATTATATTGGTAAGTAAAGATAATCTACATAAACCTACACGTGTAATATTTTAATCCCGGTGTTACGCTTATATAGCAAATTAAGAGTACACGGCACCTGGAGAGAAGCAATATTAAACTATCTGTTGATGAAGAACTCAATCCGGTACCTGGTGATATTCACTTTATTGTTCCTGGTGACAGTGGTCTGTGCCCAGGAGCTTTCATCTGTTTCAAGTGGTGATGAAGAGTTGGACCGCATCAGGATTGATGTTCAACAGCAGCAAACAACAAGGGAAAACTTCAAACTGCGTGCCCTCAAGATGAAATTATGGGTGGTCACATTGCAACAGCAGGGTGCCCGTTTAGATGCATACCTTCCTGTGGATGCTGCCTTGCGAAAAGATATCTGGTGGAACACGATTGATCGCAACGAGGGAAATCCCCAGCCATTCAGCGATGAACAAATGTCCCGGTTGTGTCGCGCTGTGGACAGGGGATACGCTATTCTGGATTCCATTCAGACTGACCTGGCACACAATCCAACACCCTTAATTAAAACAAGTGCCCGGGCAGCAGTCAATGCGGCTCACCAGCCTGAAATTCCATGGACACATTACAAGGGAAATGAAGGATTAACAGGTTATACCGGAGCAAAGGGACCGGCCCTGGGTGAACAAGCGTGGAAATTCCCGGTCGGGTTATCCTGGGAATCGCGCCCGGTGATTGAAAACGGACGGGTATACCTCTCCTCACCCGGAATGCGCACACCGATGTGGTGCCTGGACCTGGAAACAGGAGATGAGATCTGGCATACGAACCAGCAGGTTGAGATCATGGGCGACCAACTCTACAATACCCCGAATAATCAATCTACACCCGTTGTCCTTGAAGATTATGTAATGTACAGGGAACTGGGAGCGAGGGGGAACAAAGGACCCGCAAAAGAAATTGTGTTTGTGGATAAGGCCACGGGTAAAATCGCCGGGGATATGGAGGCCGGACATGTGGATTACAGAGCCGGTCATGCCCCTTTTACAGCCAATGAACAATATACAGTATGCACGCATGGTACGCAGGACATCCATGAATCCCCTGCCATCGGACAGGGGTTGAACCGGTTGATCTGCAAGAATACCAAAACCGGAAGCACACGATGGGAATACAATGTGGGATTTACATTTGCGGAGCCATTACTGGACGGGAAGCAAATCTTCGTCGGTACCCAGACAGGATATTTCTATGCCTTTGATGCTGATGCATGGTATGGGCATGATCGCAAAGCAAAATGGCAGTTCAGGGCAGGAGGAGCCATCAACCGCAAAGGTGAGGTCAGTGGGGACAAACTGTACTTTGGTGCGAATGATGGCATTTTTTATTGCTTGGACAGGCATACCGGTGAACTGATATGGAAAACTTCCACCAGGTTGGAAAGCAATGCATTCAGGCATTTTTCCACGCCGTGTGTACATGGAGACCAGGTGGTAGTGGGATCAGCCAGTAAGGAAGTGTATGGATTTGATGTGCATACTGGTAAAGTGCTTTTCGTCGTAGAAACCGATGACTGGATTCGGTCCCGCCCGGTGTTGGAAGGAAATCACCTCTATGTTGCTACCATTGGAGGAACCCTGTATGGTTATGAATTGATTAATAACTCTCCCATGGAACAATTCAGACTGAAGCTGAGTGACCATCCCATCCTGGCCGACATCAGCCTTGCAGAAGGTAAATTGATCATCAGCGACAGCGATTTGTACACACATTGCATATCCACGCAGGGTCAACCGGTATGGAAAAGAAGTATCATCAACAGCTTTATGAAAAACGGCGAACGTATACTGACCGACCAGATCGCCGGAGGTGCATATTACCAGAGTAAACCCACCGCCGTAGATGGTACGGTCTATTTTGGAACACCGTCGCGCTTTGTATATGCCATTGATTCGGAAACCGGAAAAGAAAAATGGAAATTCGAGCTGGGAGGTTCTGTTTCAGGAGCACCTACATATGATAATGGAAGGATATTTATCGGACAGCAGGGTGCGGAAGAGGAATTCTATTGCCTTGATGCAACTACGGGAAGGGAGATATGGAACCAGAAGACAGGCTGGGTCTGGGGATCTGCTACAGTTTCGGATGGAATGGTGTTCGTTCCATGTATCGATGGGTATATCATGGCCCTGGATGCTTCGAACGGTCACATGATCTGGCGTCACCGGTTCAACATGTCGGTTTGCAGCGAACCATGCGTGGAGGGCGACCAGGTGATCTTCGGAAGCTGGGATAATTATATGATCGCATTTGATAAAAAAACAGGCCGGGTCAACTGGCAATTCCAGGGGGGAGGAACTGATTCTGGTGTCTCGATCATAGCAGACGGGCGAATCTATTCAAAGAACAAATGCATTGATGCGCGAACCGGTGAGTTGATCTGGGAATTCAGGGATGGCAACTCTGTTTTTAATGTTACCCCGGCCTATCACGACGGGAAGGTATACATGTCGTGCTGGCATGGACTCGGATTAGGTGGCATATGTGTTAAAGCAGTCATTTATTGCATTGATGCTGTGTCAGGCGAAAAGATATGGACACACCTGGGAGGCGGATTGAGCAGTCCGGTGATTGATGATGAGAACGTCTATTTTCCCTCGGTCGCTGATCCGTATTTTTACTGTGTTGATGCCGAGGGGAACGGAGACGGCACCACCACCCGCAAATGGATGTATAAAATGGGGAATAAAGTGGAAGAGTCAACACCGGCAATCTATAAAGGCAAAATATATGTCATGTCATCGGATGGTTATGTACATGCTATAGAATAGCAATTTTTGACACGATAAATGGGATATTCGGCCGAAAGCAATAATCAGATCATGGGTACCATGATGTCAGATAAAATCTTCTCTATGAAGCAGAATAAATCAAAAAGAACTCAACCAGGCGATGCTGTATACAGGTGGATCGCCCTGATTCTCACCCTGCTGGCAATGGACCCCGTCACTGCGGGAGATCAAACGCCCAACTTCATTATCATTTTTACGGATGATATGGGCTATGGCGATCTGTCCTGTTACGGGAACACCATCACCAAAACACCGCATATCGATCGACTTGCTCAAGAAGGGGTCATGTTCACGGATTTCTATGCAGGGGCCTCTCTTTGCACACCCTCCAGGGCAGCTTTGCTAACAGGAACGTATCCTGTGAGAAACAACATGGCGGTAAATTACCGGGGTGAATGTGTCTGTTTCCCGGTGGATGAAATGGGATTACATCCGGATGAGATCACCATTGCTGAACTGATGAAGCTAATGGATTACAGTACTGCCCTGATCGGGAAATGGCACCTTGGGGATCAACCGGCATTCCTGCCCACCCGTCAGGGCTTTGACTATTATTATGGTGTGCCTTACAGCAATGATACCGGTGAGGGCAGGTTCAAGTGGAGAGGTAATAACCAGACCTATGAGCAACCTGAAATACCATTGCTGCGGAATGAAACCGTTATCGAGCAGCCCGTGGTGCAGAACACCCTGACCCAGCGATATACAGAGGAGGCAGTGCAGTTTATTGAAGATAACAGTGCACAACCATTCTTTCTGTATTACGCCCATACCATGCCCCATTATCCCATTTCAGCAAGTGATGCATTTTTGGGTACTTCGAAGAATGGACTGTATGGCGATGTGATAGATGAAATCGACTGGTCGGTGGGTGCCATCACCAGGGCGTTAGAGGCAGCAGGAATTTTAGAAAATACGGTGATTATATTTACTTCAGATAATGGAGCACCACGAACTTATGAGGAGGCTTCAAATGCTCCTTTTTCTGGCTATAAAGGAAGTATCATGGAGGGAGGATTCCGGGTTCCTATGATCGTTAGCTGGAAAGGCACACTCCCCGAAGGCAAGGTCTCAGATGGAATCTCCTCTGTGCTGGATATCATGCCCACGCTAGCACATATCGCCGGGATCAAACTTCCCGTAGACCGCGTCATTGATGGTAAGAATATCTACAGGTTGATGGCACATCCAGAAACAGCAACCTCTCCCCATGCGTATTTTGCCTATTACCTGATGGATCAGTTGAAAGCCATCAGGGTGGGAGCATGGAAATTGCATTTGCCACTTGAATCATTCATTAACATGTGGGCAAAAGACCTGGGTCCGCGCGAGGCAAAATTGTATCACCTTAGAGATGATCCAGGGGAAAAGAATGATCTCTCGAAGGAATACCCTGACCAGGTCGAGCAAATGATGACCATGGCCCGGGTGGCCAGAAAATGGATCGGTGATCGCAATGCACCCACACCAAATGCAAGGCCCGCAGGTTTCGTGGAAAAACCTGTTCCCTTATTAATGGAGGAGAATAATTAAAACACAGAACCTCAGATTGTATACTGTATATTTACCTGAAGACTAAACAATTAATTGAAGCCATTATGACACGATTTTTCAGATTGCTTACCCCCATCCTGTTACAGATCCTTGCCATTAATGCGCTTTCGGCTCAAACCGAAGCAGAGCCGACGTCAAGCAAGCCGAACATTGTCATTATCCTGGCGGATGATTTTGGCTATGGCAGTTCCAACTGCTACGGCGCTCCAAAAACGCTCCTACGCACTCCACATATCGACCGGTTGGCGGCGGAAGGAATGCGGTTTACCGATGCCAACACACCCGGTTCTGTGTGCAGCCCAACCCGCTATGCCTTGCTCACCGGGCGCTACGCATGGAGGGGAAGGTTAAAATACGGGGTTCTCCAGCCACCGGAAGGAGGATTGCTGATCGAAGAAACGCTCTATACGCTTCCAGCTTTCCTGAAGGACCATGGATACCAGACTGCGCAAATAGGGAAATGGCACCTGGGATACACCAATCAGTACAATGTGGAGGACCTTTCAGCCCAACCCCTTGTCCCCGGTCCCCGCTCTCTTGGGTTTGATTATCACTTCGGTGTGCCCAATAATATCGACTGGCTCCCGAAAGTATATATCGAAAATGAAGGGATATGGGGATTGCGTTCAAAGGGTAAGCATCTCTACGGAAAAAGCTCTTACAAGAATCAGCGCTACCATGGCTATGATGCCCCGCAGCGTGTAACCACAAAAGTGACCGGTGATCTGAATGCAAAAGCAAGGGAATGGATCTTTAAGTGTGTTCGACAGGATCCGGAACAACCATTCTTTCTTTATTTCGCGCCCGTGGCAATACATAATCCCATTACCCCGGGAGAAGAACTGCGCGGAAGCACGGCCTGCGGCCCGTATGGGGATTATATTCATGACCTGGACCATTCGGTGGGTGAAATTCTCGACGCACTGGCTTATGCAGGTGTGCTGGATGAAACGATCATTATTTTTACCAGCGATAATGGAGGTGATACCGGTCAGATCGAGGAGGTGCAGGCGCGTGAAGCGGGACTCGAAAACAACGGGCATTTCCGTGGCGACAAGCATACCATCTGGGAAGGAGGATTTCGTGTACCATTCATTGCAAGATGGCCTGGACACATCAAAAAAGGTACAACCTCAGATAGAATGATCAATGTAGTGGATCTGTTTGCAACACTACAGGAACTGGTTGTAGGAGAGGTGCTTACTGCTGAAAAGGCCGGTCCGGATAGCTTTAGCTTTTACGGTACGCTGACGGGGGATGACCAGGAGAAATATGTTCGATCCACCATGATCGTGAATAATGTCCAGGGGGTGGTGGCGATCCGAAAGGGTCCCTGGAAATATATTGAGGGCATCCCCGCTGCAACACTGACTGAAGGAGCCATGAAGCGGCTGGAAGACCAATTGAAGCCACATTTATACAACCTGGAAATCGACATCCAGGAATCAGCGGACCTGATCGATACACATATTGATATAGCAGATGATCTTCAAAGTACCCTTGATCAGATCAGGGAAGCTGGAGCTGAAAGAATACAGGCAGATAATGACGAATTCTGAAAAATTAATAATTTGTGACCTGTTCAACAAGACGAGACGACAGGCAAGAACAGTGCACATAACATTTACCGCCACACTCTTCTTCAGCATTTCGTTGTTTGTATTTGATGGTTGCAGCAGTGAAGATATCTTCCGACCCAACATTCTGCTGATTGTTGCGGATGACCTGAATTACGACAGTCCGGGTTTTGCCGGTGGGGTGACTCCTGAAGTAACACCCCATATCGACCGGCTGGCAGCAGAAGGATTTTTATTCAAGCACGCCTTCGCAACGGTTTCGGTCTGCCAGCCCTCCCGCCAGTCGAT
>CAZOXI010000201.1:0-6365 GCA_964583445.1 uncultured Bacteroidaceae bacterium
TTATTCAACCTTAAGAAATTGTTAACTAATTCTTTAGCCGATCTAATTCAATTTGTAGTTTAGATCAACCCGCGATCCCGCCAAAATTTTCGTCACAAAATTTGTGAAAATCATCAAAAGATATTGGTCCGGTATTCCTGTTTTCTCAATATCACAACTAAAGATGGTGGATTTTAATTTCCAATCAATGAAAAACTGACATACTTTTTTGGATTTTCATTAATGTCAGAAACGAGGGAATCAAGATCAGCAATCAGCTGACCGATCTGTTGGTAGAGGCTGTCTTCATAGATCAGTTTTCCAAGACTGCCGGTCCCCTCTTTCATTTCGCCTGTGAGGTTATTTAAATTTCCGGTCACCCGACTAAGGTTGTATATAAGTGAATCAATCTCAGTGTTGCTGATCTGGTCGGTGATTTGCTCAATATTCCCGATAGACCTGGCAATAGAAGCGTTTTGAGCATTGATGGTATCGCTGATCTGCCGTAGACTGGCAAGGGTCTCTGCCAGGTCTCCCCCCGGAGAAAATTGTTTGCGCATGGCTCCTGACATCTCTTCAAAGTGAGCGATCGTTTGCTCTACATTTGGGTCCTTCAGGATCCGGTTGACTGTTGCTGCGGTGGAATCCAGTGTATGAACAGCTGCATCAATGCTGATGATCAGAGGATCCACCTGCTCCATGATGGAGGAGATCATGTCCTCTGCCATCCTGCCCTTGACCTGCTCCCCGTCTGCCACGTAATCTCCTGTTTTCGCCGGCACAATATTGATGGCTTTTGACCCCAACAGATCTGCACTAAAGATCTCGGCGAGGCTGCCAGCTCTGATGGGGTATGCTTTTTCGATCTCCATCACTACGGTAAAGGGAACTTCGGCTTCTGTTTCAAAAATCACATCTCTCACGTTCCCGATCTTGAAACCCTTCAACATCACATTCGCTGAAGGTTCCAGCCCATCCACTTGTTCATAGTGGGCATGCAGGGTATAGGTGCTTTCCAGGATATTTCTTCCCTTTAAATAGCTGATTCCCCATATGATCACAGCTATGGTGACCAGCCCGGTAATTCCGATCTTTATCTCAGAAGTATATTTCAAGTTACAATCTTGTTTTACAAATTAAACAATTACCCAGGTGGCAAGTTATTTTAACGCTGGAATCCCCCATTTATTGGTTGATCTGAAGGATTGCCTCATTGAGGGGGACAATTTCATTATTTCTTACAGCAATTACAAATGCCCCGGGAAAATCTTCCTTGACCGTGGTGCATTTTTCCAGGGCGTCGTGATAGGTCATGACCCTGCCTACAGCATATTTGTACCATTTTCCGTGCTCAATGACCGTGACATCGTTGTACCCTTTAAATGCGGAAGGTTCCGTGGAGACAAGGTTTTTAGATGAGGCGATCTGCACCAGGAAGAAGAGCTCATCCGGATTGCTTTTCATCTGCGCAGATGCAAGAGGAGCTGTTACCGTTGCGGTAGTTGGCTCAGGTACAGGTTCAGGCGTTTGTTCCGCAATGAATTTACTGTTCTCCTCGATCCTGGCCTTGTATTGTTTGAAAGCCCGGTAGATTCCTGAAGCGACAAGGTCCTGTCCGTACTCGGTCATCAGGAACTTCTCCTCTTCCGGATTCGAGATGAACCCGGTTTCAATGAGCACCCCGGGCATCGCTGTCTGGGCCAGCACCAATAACCCCTGTTGAATAACCCCACGGTCCTTGCGCCTGGCCCGGTCACGGAATTGGTCCTGCACATAAGAAGCAAATTCGATGCTCTGTTTCAGGTAAATGTTCTGCATCACAGAGAAAATGATATAAGATTCCAGCGAAGTGGGATCAAATCCCTGGTAAGTGGTTTCGTAGTCTTCTTCGAGCAGGATTACCGAGTTTTCCCTGACTGCGACATCGAAATGTTCCCCCGCACGATGCAATCCGAGCACATGCGACGAGGTGCCAAAAGGGCCTGTTCTTGTATTTGCATTTACATGGATCGATATAAACAGGTCAGCATCAGCCTCGTTGGCAATGCGGGCACGCTCGTACAATTCAACAAAAACATCTTCCTTGCGGGTATAGACCACCTTTACATCCTCAACATTTTCTTCGATAAGTTGACCCACTTTTAATGCAATGGCAAGTGCCAGGTCTTTCTCCATTGTTCGCTTGCCGACGGCACCGGAGTCTTTTCCCCCGTGTCCGGCATCAATTACAATGGTTTCAACCGTGTGCTTCACATCGCTCCCGGGAGGATCCGATGCCAGCACATTCCATGAAAAATATGAAATAAGCGATATAAGAAATATTCCAACTGCACGTTTAACATATAGTGGCAAAGAATTTGAAGCTGTCATTTTCAGAAGAATTTCATTAGATTTGCACACTTTTCATCATGTACAAAATTAATAGATAATTCACTTTGCAAAATACGCGTCACAAGATAGTTATCAATATTATTCTAACTCTTTTTGCCGGCACTATATTGCATGCACAGGAACCTGATACATCTTTGGCCCTTCCCGGGCAGGATACAATGCCTCAAACTTCTGTAAATGATACAGTTGATAACCTTTTGCCATCTCCCGAAAACAGCGATCCGCAGGCAGGAGCAGGGGAAGAAATTTCAGACACTACAGGAGTAATAAGGGACACCTTGTTAACAGCGCCCGCTGCAATGGTGCCCGACTCCATTGCGACCCTTCAGGATTCGCTTTCGATCACAGGTGATGCTTTCGCGGCAGATACCCTCCCTGTGCCGCCTGACTCACTGGTTATGACAATGGACACCCTGGCTGCAGATACCATCGCGCGTTCCGGACTGGGCAGTGCAATTACCGCCGAGGTGGACTACGATGCTGTGGATTCCCTGATCTTTTCCATGGATGGAGGAACGGTTGAAATGTACAACCAGGCAGTAGTGACCTACGGCGATATCAAGCTGGAAGCCGGATATATTAAATACGAGATGCATAAATCGGAGGTACTCGCCTTCGGCATTCCTGATTCCGCCGGGGAGATCATCCAGCACCCTGTCTTTACAGAGGGAGAAGACAGCTACAAGGCCAAGAAGATACGCTACAATTTTAAAACACAGCGCGGTTTTATTGAGGAGGTGATCACAGAGCAGGAGGGGGGATACCTGCATTCTGCCGAAACAAAAAAACAGAAAAGCGGGCACATTCATATGAAGGATGGAAAATATACCACCTGTGACGCAGAACACCCTCATTTTTATGTCGCCATTACAAAGGGAATTTCCATGCCAGATAACAAGATCGTTGCAGGACCGGCTTACCTGGTGGTAGAAGATGTGCCACTGCCTATTGGAATTCCTTTTGGATTTTTCCCTAATTCCCGGACCAAAACCTCGGGTATTCTGATCCCGCAATACGGGGAAGAACAACGCAGGGGATTTTACCTCCGCGATGGCGGTTATTATTTTGCGTTGAACGATTATTTTGACCTTAGGGTAACCGGCGATATTTATTCAAACGGCACATGGGGGGTCAGGGCCGGAAGCAATTACAGGGTGCGATACAAGTTCAACGGGAGCGTAAATGTACAGTTTTTTAACAATGTGACAGGATACAGGAATGTAGAGGGATTATATGATGTATCGCGGGACTATTCCATCAACTGGAGCCATGCGCAGGCCAGGGAGGCCAATCCCAATACCAATTTCCGGGCCAGCGTGAGTCTGTCCAGCTCTTCCTACGACAGGAACCATACCAGGAGCGTTAACAGCGTGATGACCAACACCAAACAATCCAGTATCTCCTATTCCAAGCCATGGCAGGGCAGCCCCTTCAATCTCAGTGCTTCGCTGAACCACTCCCAGAACAGCAATTCAGGTGCTGTGAACATGACCCTGCCAAAAATCTCTTTCAATATGAGTAACATCAATCCGTTTGAAAGAAGGAGGGGGGTTGGACCTAAAAAATGGTATGAGGACATCCAGCTGAGGTACACCAGTTTGGTTGAAAACAGGATCAGGACCACAGATTCCACTATCTTCACCAACCAGGTATGGAGCGATATGGACAACGGGTTCAGACATGAGATACCGCTCTCCCTTAACCTGAAACCTTTCAGAAAGGTGGCCGCACTGCAGAGCCTTACCATTACTCCCAATGTCAGCTATACCGGGAGGATCTATACAGGGTACACCGAAAAGACCATCACGGGTTATAATGAAGTGGAAGAAGATGGTCAGATCTTCTATGAACCCATTGTCCGGGATACCATTTACAGGGATAAGTTGAATTATGCCCATGCTTACCTGCCACGCATCAGTGCCGGCCTGTCGCCGAAATTGTACGGTATGTTCAATTTTACCGGGGGGGGGCGCCTCGAAGCAATCAGGCATGTAATGACCCCTTCAGCCAACTTTTCCTATGTCCCGGATATGACCTCTATTCAACCGGACTACTACCGGGAACTTTTCGATACAGTGAATAATGTATTGCTGGAGGAATATTCCATCTATGAAGACCAGATTTACGGAACACCCACTTTCAATGGTGCCTCTGGATCAGTAAGCCTGTCACTGCGCAACAACCTGGAAGCCAAGATCAGGTCAAGGAATGATACCGTGGATGAAGTGAACAAGGTGAAACTGCTTGACAACTTCAATTTTTCTTCAAACTACAACATCTTTAACAGGGATACTTTGTCGCCCAACTGGTCGCCGATCAGTATGAACGGAAATACACGTCTTTTTAACAATAAATTATCGGTCTCCTTCAGGGGGGTGATGGATCCGTTTGGTTATGACGATCGGCGCAACCGGACCCGTGAAACCTATTATGCGCAGACAGGGAACCTGGTGCGGCTCACCAGCGCCAGCATGTCAATGGGGATGTCTTTCAGTTCGAAAAGCCAGTCAAATAAAAGAGAAGACGCACCCCAGGAAGAAGAGGACCCCTTGCTCAATACGGCATTTGACAAGCAAGACCCGGATGATCCTTCCAATGTATACGATCCCACCATGACTGGCTATGGTGACTACGTGGATTTTGATGTCCCCTGGTCGCTCAGGGTGGATTATTCATTCAGCTATCGAAAACCAAAAGATGTTTCCAGCATTGTTCAGACGATCAGGGCTTCAGGTGATTTGAAACTGACTCCCAAATGGAAGATCGGGTTCAATACAGGGTATGACATCTTCAACAAACAATTCACCACTACGAACCTCAGCCTGCATCGCGACCTCCATTGCTGGGAGATGCGCATCTCCGTTGTGCCTTTTGGTACTTTCAAATCATACAATTTCACGATCCGGGCCAAATCATCGATCCTTTCCGACCTGAAATATAACAAACAAAAGAGCTGGCAGGATAATTTCTAGAGCAGGGGCATCTTCACGCCACTCCAATGCGGAACCACCCTCACATGGCTGGAAATTCCGGGGAAACATGAACCAGGTAACAGGGAATCTATGTATATTAGAGGTGCTGTAAATAATTGATATTACGTGGAAGAAATAACCAGATTCAGAGAACCTAAACATTTTAAAAAAGAATGAAAAAAATAATCAGCACACAACAAGCCCCGGCTGCAGTGGGTCCCTATTCACAGGCTGTGGAAGTAAACGGCACATTGTATATCTCCGGCCAGGTACCGCTTGATCCGGAAACCGGCAAAGTTGTTCCGGGAAGCATTGCAGAACAGACGGCACGGTCCCTTGAAAATATCGGGGCAATCCTGGATGAAGCAGGGTATACTTACAAGGATGTAGTCAAATGCATATGCCTGCTTTCTGATATGGCCAACTTCCAGGAAATGAATGCAGTATATGCGAAGTATTTTAAGCAGGAACAACCTGCACGTGCCGCATTTGCTGTCAGGGAACTCCCTCTGGGTGTGATGGTGGAGATTGAGGCCATTGCAGTGAAGTAACCCAGTTCATGCCTTGTGTACGATGGGTCTGCACAAAAAAAAGGGGCACCGTTGCCGGCAACCCCCATATTTGCAAATTGAATTGTATACTTATTCTGAGATGATCTCAAAAGGCACCTCTACCTGGACTTCCTTGTGAAGCTTCACGTTTGCGGTGTATTTACCCACCTCTTTAATAAGGTCCTCTTTGATCGTTACATTTTTACGGTCCACTTCAAACCCTTGCTTGGCAAGCTCTTCAGCGATCTGGATAGTGTTCACTGAACCAAAGATCTTTCCTTTCGTACTGGTTTTTGCACCAATGGTGATGGAAACATCTTTCAGCTTTTCTGCAAGTTCCTCTGCAGCTTCTTTCAATTGTGCCTCTTTGTGTGCACGCTGGCGCAGGTTCTCTTCATGAACTTTCCTGGCTGTTCTTGTTGCGTTGATTGCCAGTCCGTTAGGAATCAGATAGTTTCGCGCATAGCCGTCT
>CAZOXI010000202.1:0-6317 GCA_964583445.1 uncultured Bacteroidaceae bacterium
GGAAAGAGCCGACAGGAAAAGGCAACATGGCTGCGGCAACATCTGAATCGTCCTGTCAGGATTTGTGGAATGGTCAGGAATGAAGGTGAACCAGGTGGCGGGCCCTTCTTCATGGAAGATACAAATGGTAATACCGCATTGCAGATCGTTGAATCTTCGCAGGTGGACACTGAAGATGCTGGCCAACAAGCATTGTTCAGCCAGGCAAGTCATTTTAATCCTGTTGATATTGTATGCAGTATCAGGGACCGGCATGGAAATAAGTACAATCTGTCTGAATATATAGATGAAGAGACCGGTTTTATCTCTGAAAAATCGGTCAGGGGAAATGCACTTAAAGCACTTGAACTTCCCGGGCTCTGGAATGGGTCCATGGCCGGATGGATGACCCTTTTTGCAGAGATACCGGCATCAACCTTTACACCGGTCAAAACGGTTTTTGACCTGCTGCGGCCAGCCCACAGGGAGTAGGGGAGTTATTCTGCAGTCCTGTTCAACCCTTTCTCCCAAAGCAGTGTCCAGCCTTCAATCCAGTTCTCCGAGCCAAAAGCGCCTTTGTAGGGTACCACTTCATACCAGTCGCTGTTATAGTCTGCCAGTGCTTCGAAAAGGGTGGTTGAAGGAAACAATTGAATGTTCGATTTATCCAGTCCCAAAGCATTGCTGAAGAAATTGTTCCATTGTTCCAGTGAATCGGCCAGGATCGCATTCTCGGTCGGAAACAGATCGTTCAACTGGTTATAGCTGTAAATTTGCAACATACTGTCAGCGGGAGCGTAATATTCGTTGTTATCCAGTGTGATGGATCCGTTTTCAAACATGGAATAGGCATCACCGCTGGCACCCGAGTTGGAAATGGCAATTCCTTTTCCCGGGTATTGCAGTAATGAATTCCGGATATGTCCTGCCCCGAAACTGTAAAAATCGATCAGTGGAAGGGTACTGTTTTCCGGGTGACCGAACAATGTGATATTGTACATGGTAGGAAAGGCATCCGGCAGGATCTGCAGTGGTTGCAATCCACCGGAACACTCGATTCCCCTGTCAGAATAGCTCTGGTTGATTCCCAGCAGGAACTGACATTTACCCCGGTATCCCTGGTCCAGGTCGAAGGCATCATCACCACAGTAAGAGACCACAATGTTTTTACAGTTCACTGTGCCTCCAAAAAATTCTACACCATCATCTTCATTGGCAATGACCTCCACGTGGTCAATAATGGTCTGTCTTCCCACACCGCCCAGGGTAAGACCATTGATTTCGTTGCCTTCACCGATATTGGTACCACCATGCCGGATAGATACATACCGAAGAATTCCTGAATTGTCGTCCTCATCAAATCCTCCATAGACCCCGCGGGGTTCACTGAGCGGGATTCCTTCGATCATGTCTTCCCCTGTATCTGTATTTACCGGGGCATTTCCCAGGAGAATTACACCACCCCATAACCCGCGTGCTTCCAGGGGAACGCTTCCTTCAAGGTCATCTCCTTCCACTGTAAAAATAATCGGTTCCGATGGTGTTCCCTCGGCAATGATATGGCCTCCCCGTGCAACGATGAGTGCACTGGCAAGCGTTCCCTGTCCGGTTTTCGCCCTGATTACAGTACCTGGCTCTATGGTAAGTGTTTGACCATCATTGACAAATACAAAGCCACTGATCAGGTAGTTTTTGTCGTTGGACCATATCACTGTGCCTGTACCACCGCCCAGGTCTGTAATTAAATCAGTATCCTCAATGAGGTACGCACTCTTGCGACATCCCGAAACTGCCAGTAATAGCAGGATCCCAAAATACAGCGATTGTTTTTTGCTAAAAACTTGCTTCGAGATGCACATATATAAGTTGTTCTTTTTCACCGTTGCCGGCATATTCAATCCAGTCCTGGTAATCGAGTGTAATATGGATGTTCCTGACCGGAGTGAACTGCAAGCCACCGATCAGAGCACTCCCGTCATTGGGTAGGTTCCAGGGGATGTCGTTGTTTGAAATAATATTAGAAAATACCTGGTCGTATCTCACAAACACCTCCCATTGATCCGAGAATTCATAGGTGCTGTAAAGGGAATAACCGTAGCGGTTAAGGTCCTTGTTTAACCGGTAATTCTTCTGGTAATTGTACTCGCCTGCCATCCGGAAATCCTCGTTTCTGTATCCTGCAAAACCTGAGAAGGTCATCTGTGGTGTAGTGGCTGTGAAAATGGCGTAATAGGACCGGAAAGTCAATGATGGGAAGGGCCTGAAGGTAACGCCCCATCCTATTTTGTAAGAGTCATCCCGCTGCGGACTTGAGTACCCTTCACCATTTGAGATGACCAGGTCTGATTCCATCTTGTCGCTGAACCGGTACCTGGCACCTGCACCCAGGTCGGCGCTGGGACCAAAACGATATTCGTCCATATAGGATTTGTACAGGTAACGATATCCCCAGAATTTTTCCTGGATCTTGAACTGCTGCATATCGAATAATCCTCCCCAGGCGGTCAAAGCACCGCGTTGGTATGTGACACCGGCGTTCTTGAAATATGCGTACCTGCGGAGCCGGCTGAATTCAGAGAGGTCGTCCGGACTTCCCACGTCGAGTTTGACTTCCGCTGAAAAATGTTGACTGATCTGCTTTTCGTACCCAAAATAAGCACGCGTAAGTTCAAATGCAGTGGAGCGTGTGGGTGCATTGAGCCCGTAATTGAAATTGCTGTAAATCCTGCCAGATATGATACCCCGGGAGATTTGGTGATCTGACTCCTGCGAATAAGTGTCGATGAGAAGAGCAAGTAACAATAACATGGCCGGGATCCTTGATGGGGTCATTCGGAGTACATTTAAAGGGTGTTTTAAAAGTAAAATGCTGTGGCTAAAAATAGGATTTTTGCTTGTATTGACATGATGTTTCAGGTTTTAATTTGTGATTATTTTTAAAATGATGTTAGTATCTGCAGGAGGCAAAAGGCAACACGTGGCCATGAGGTTTCAACCATTTTTGCACAGCCTGAAATTGATTTTTTGCATATTGTGCTTTTTTATACCTTTATACCTTAATTCTATCGAACTAATGAACTGGAATGAATTCAAGATCCTGATGGTGGATGACGAACAGGACATTCTCGAGTTTCTGAGTTACAACCTCAAAAATGAAGGATTTGAGATCTATACTGCCACAAATGGCACTGATGCACTCACCATTGCTTCAGAGGTCAAACCCCACCTTGTTTTACTGGATGTGATGATGCCTGAGATGGATGGGATCGAAACATGCGAGGAAATACGCAAGAATCCGGACCTGGAAAACACATTGGTCGCATTTCTTACAGCCAGGGGAGAGGATTATTCACAGATTGCAGGATTTGATGCAGGGGGGGATGATTACATTACCAAGCCCATCAAGCCCAAATTGCTGGTCAGTAAAATAAAATCTTTACTTAAACGCTCTGCCTACAATTCAGGAAAGCGCGAGGAGGGTGACCTTAACCAGATTGTGTCTGGTGACCTTATCATCGACAAGGACCGTTATCTTGTGATCAGGCAGGGCAAAGAAATCTTTTTCCCGAGGAAGGAGTTTGAACTCATTTCTTTATTGATCTCCAAACCTGACAAGGTCTTTTCCCGGGAGGAGATTTTTGACAGGATCTGGGGAGATAATATCGTTGTGGGTGACCGGACCATCGATGTGCACATCAGGAAGCTTCGCGAAAAGCTGGGCGATGAATACATTAAAACTGTGAAAGGTATCGGCTATAAATACGTAAAGCCGTGATCAACGGCTCTGCGTATTCTTACATTCTATTTCTTATCAATATTAAACAATCTTAAGCAAGATCCTGCTATTTGTTCATAATAGAATCAGCCATATTTGAATCGGCCTTGATCAGCTGGACCACGTGCAGGATCAGGTTCTTGGTTTCGGTGAGCATCTCAATATAGGTCATACTCACTTTCGTTCCTTTTTGCTTTTTCTTCAGGATCTTGATCCGGTGTTTAATAATGACATTAATTGATTCAATCAGCTGATCCCTCTTATCCACGATCTCATCCAGGTCACTTGTCTTCCGGTTCTGCATCATCGTGATCGTAAAATTAAAGAACTCGTTAATGTCTTCGTTAAATTGTTTGAGTTCCTTAGACTGTTCACTGTCAAGCGCATGGTTGTTATCGAGATGGTTGTATGCGGGAAGAATCACATGGTAGAGGGAGTTGACTACCTCTTTCAGGTGATCGATCACCTGAACGTAAAAATGTCCGCTTTCAAGTTCATTCTCCTTCATTACCCTGAGGGTTTCAGGAACATCATGCTTGAGCGATTTAATGCTTTTATTGATCTTTTTCGCCTGTTTCTTAATGGATTTAAGTTCTTTGTGGTTTTCTTTTTCAAACGCGGCAAAAGTGAGGAACAGTAATTTGGAGATCTTAATGATCGCGCTCTTTACTTCATCTTCACATTGTGCAATGATCTCAGGCGTTTCTGTGAGTCTGCCATTTTCTTTCTTCTCATTGTCCTCAATACGTCGCTTATGCAGGGCATGTGTCCTGATCAGGATAAAGATCGAAAGCGCGATCAGCACAAGGATCACCGGAAGCTTTCCAAAGAAAATAATAGTTCCGATCAGGAAAGAGACTGTAAAAGCAGTCAGGGCAGTGAAGAACCACCCTCCGATTACGGTAAGTACACCGGAGATCCGGTAAACGGCGCTTTCCCTGCCCCAGGCGCCGTCTGCAAGGGAGGTCCCCATGGCCACCATGAATGTCACGTATGTGGTGGAAAGCGGAAGTTTGAGCGATGTCCCAATGGCGATCAGGATACTGGCAACGACGAGGTTGACAGAGGCCCTGACCAGGTCGAAAGCAATTTTATTTTTCTTATATTCTTCTGAACTTTTGCTGGTATCAAACCTGGAATAGGCAAAATTTTTCAGTTTTACCGGTGATACACCTCCGATTGCATTACTGATTTCAATAGTTCTTCGCACCAGGAAGCGGGCCAGGCCAGAAGAAGCAAAGCGTTCACTTCCTTCACCCTGTCGACTCAGATCAATGGTTGTGGCAGTAACTGACCTGGCCTTTTTTGACAGGCGAAGGGTGATCACCATGATCAGTCCGGCAGCTACAAGGAAAAACAGGGGAGTGTTGACTTTTTCAGTGAGCGCAGTCATCATAAATGTATCTGGACTGGCACCTGAAGCTGAAAATGCCTTGAATGATGAAAATCCTGCCAACGGTACCCCGATGAAGTTGACCAGGTCATTTCCGGCGAAAGCCATCGCGAGTGCAAATGTTCCGATCAATACTGTAAATTTCATGATGTTAATGCGGGTGAAGAGCACCAGGATTTGCAAGATGGCTGTCCATCCTATCAGGCTGATCAAAAGGATGCTGACCGTGTGCTCCTGGAGGTGACTGAGCATCTCTTCAGTTACAAGAGAAGATCCCTTGGCACCTTTGATCAGGAGAAAATAGAGAATCGCCGTAATGGCAAAACCTCCCCAGATTCCCCCCCAATATTTATAGGTTTACATTATGCTGAAGGAAAATGCGAAACGCACCAGCGCCATAATGATCAGTCCCACAGTAAATGCTACGATAACGGAAAGGAAAATTCCAGCGATGATCAACATGGCACTGTCGGTGTTGATAAACGTCGACATGCTGGTGAATTCACCATTGGATCCCGCGATCTTGAAAAGTGCGACAGCAACAGAGGATCCCAACAATTCAAATACAATAGAAACAGTAGTTGAAGTCGGCAGCCCCACTGTATTAAAGAAGTCCAATAGCAGGATATCTGTCATCATCACTGCCAGGAATACTACCATGATATCGGAGAATGAAAACATATCGGGATGGAAAATACCCTTCCGGGCAACTTCCATCATGCCATTAGAGAAAACTGCACCGACAAGCACCCCTGCTGCAGCAATAGAGAGGATAACGATAAAAGGGGCCGCTTTGGAGCCGATGGCAGAATTCAGAAAATTAACAGCGTCGTTACTCACCCCGACGATCAGGTCAGATATAGCGAGTATGAAAAGAACAACAACGATCAGAAGATAGTAGGACTCCATTGCCAGATGTTAAGTTTTAATGTGCCAAAAATAGACTTTAATTGCATGTTCTCTATTAATCATGTGTTAATTTAAAGTAAACATGTTGTTATCACAGTCTTAAGCAAATCTATCATTTTATTCATTAAATAATGCTGCCTTAAGGATAATTTTAAGTCTGTGCGCTAGATTCGCTCAAAGTTATATGCATGCTATGAATTACAATAGGAAAACCATTCTGATCGTCGATGATGAACAGGATATTCTTGAGTTTGTGTCCTA
>CAZOXI010000203.1:0-3461 GCA_964583445.1 uncultured Bacteroidaceae bacterium
ATTAAACAAGCTATCTTTTATCTTTTTTTGCACAAATCGCTCGATCTAGGTTTTACCAATACCTCTACAGATGCTGTTCGCTATAAATGGTTGTTTGGCGATGGAACAACTTCAGAGGAAGTGAATCCCACGCATACTTTGTGAAAATATTGATTTTGCATTTTTTGTCGAGTATTTCAGAGAATAATACAGATGCACGAAATGGACTGAACGTAATTATCCTTTAGTGATATTATGTTTTATCAGGAACTGTTTTGGTGTTGACTATTGACTTATAAGTGTTTATGCTGTAATTTAGAGAGCATAACCCCAAAATTCGGTGTCCTGTGCCATTGAATCAAGTCAATCATTCTCAATCAACATATATACACAGCTTTTTCTGCGTCTTTGCTTTTCTTCTGTGTATTTCAACCTTCTCCGGGGGACAAATACTCGATATAGTCCAGTATCATGAAGATGATGATTATTATACGTATGTCGAAACCATAAAACTGACAGGAAAATATGACGATTACCGTGTGAATATTATTTTTCAGGATATGCAGGGCTTTGTCTGGTTAGGTTGCGATAAAGGAGTTCTTCGTTATGACGGGGCACGATTGAAGGATTTTACGAATCAATTTATCAATGCAACAAAGCCACCATTTTCTGAAATAAAATGTATCAGGCAAGAAGCCGCAGGCATAATTTGGTTTGGGAGCCAGCAGGGATTGGTCAGATATGATCCATCGGCAAATAGTTTCAGGTGGATTCATGACAAATCGGCGCCTGGTGGAGGCTGGGCCTGGAATCAGATCATGTATATGGTTTACAGAAATGACTATATCTGGCTAGCTACGAATCATGGCATCAGCCGATTTAATACCAAAAGTGAAAAATTTGATCATCATTATGATCTTTCAGATGAGAAAGACAATACTACAGTTGTAAATGACCTGTACCTGGAAGATGACAGTACACTTTTCTTAAGTACAAATTTTCATCATTACAAATATGATATTACCACTGGAATAGTAACTGAAATGGAAAACTCACCCCAGGCATGGTGTAGTTTTTACAGGGATGATTTTAATAATGCCTGGCTATCGGCATATACCGGCCTGTACCTCTATGACATTGAAACAGATATATTCACCCGGATGCTGGATGATCCCAATTCTCTGGATTATATTGGTCCGGGAATGTGTGTTTTTTTAAAGCATCATGTAAAAACCGGGTATTGGATAGGCGTTTATGGTGGATGTTATAATTTCAATAATGACTTCGAAAAAGAATATTTCATTCAATATCGCGACGTAGATGTATCTGGGTTTCGCATTGATGATGATGGAAATCCCTGGTTTGCAACATCGGAAGGTATACATATCATAAGACGAAAGCATCTCAATTTCGAGTCTTTACCAACAAATCATGTGGGTCATCTATCCATCTCCAGTATCACTGAAGCTGATAAAAAGTTCTGGCTTACATTATCAAAACATTCAGAAATCTATGTATACGACCGTGACTTCAATCATGTTAAAACGTTTAGAATTCAGCCTGGAAATTTTAACTGGCAAACCGATCCTGGTATTCATGGGCTCCTGATTGACACTGATGACAGGTTGTGGATTGCTTCGAATGATAAAGGTTTGTACAGGTGCGATGATATTTTTACTAAGATGAACGAAACTGATACGATTTCCGGACCAGACCTTCAATCATATTTTCCGAATAAAAAGATTAATTCTCTTTTTGAAGATTCAAAGGGTCGTGTTTGGATAAGTACAGATGGAAACCTGGCAAGTTATTATGACCCGGAACAGCATACGTTTTTTGATCTGAAATTGAGACAATCATCTGAACGTCCTGTTAGCATTGTCAAACAAATGAATGTAATAGCAGAATTGGATAATGGGATATTTTTGTCGGGCACAAATCACGGACTCATTGCATTCCGCGCACCTTCCGGGAAAGTCTCGGGAGATACTGCAGAAATTTCAGCTTATATGAATTATCTGCTTCCATTGAAAAACAAACGGGGTTATCATCATATTATTTATTTATACAGATCAACCAAATCAGACATACTGTGGGTATCTACCGAATCAAGTGGATTTCTCCGGTTTAAAATAAATGGCGATCAATTCGCAGAGCATTTATTGGAAAAACAATACGAGATTACCATTGATGAAGGACTGAATACAAATGAAATCAGGAGTATTGCCGAGGATCGATCAGGTAACGTATGGTTAGGAACTAAAATGGGATTAGTTCGCTTTGACCCGGAAACCCGGATTTTTTCATTTTTTGGAACAGAGGATGGATTGAAGTCTGAATCATTTAATCATGCTGCGGTTCACCAGGATTCCGAGGGCCGAATATTGTTTGGATCGGGAAAAGGTGTTGTATCCTTTTGTCACGATAACATAAAGAACGATTCAATAATCCCTCCCATTTTCATTACCGATATCTATATCGATGATAATTCAATATTCAATGACAGCTTGCTGTCAGCTGTATTTATAGATAGACACAAACCTGTCAGGCTTAAATATGCGCAAAGAAATCTGAATTTTGAATTTGCCTGTTTAAATTATATCCATCCGAAAAAGAATCAATATCGTTATAAGCTCTCAGGATATACTGATAATTGGGTTATGAATGGTATTAATGCCAGTGTATTATTTTCAGACCTGAAACCTGGAAAATATGAATTTTTCGTGGAGGCAGGCACAGGATATGGAGTGTGGAATCATGAAGGGGACAAAGTGTCGTTTATCATAAAAAAACCACCCTGGCTGACAATACCTGCTTTTTTGCTTTACCTGGCAATTGTTTTCACATTGATTTATTTAATCAATCTGTATATACGGTCTAAAGCAAAATTCCTTGCTACGATCCAACTCGAAAAAAAGGAGAAGGAGCAGGCCAGGGAACTGGATGAGTTGAAATCCAGGTTTTTTGCCAACATCTCCCATGAATTCAGAACTCCACTCACATTGATTATGGGACATGTGCGGGATCTGGAAGACCAGATCGGTAATGAAGTCAAGATGAAACGACCTGCCCTTGCAGTACTTGGCAGAAATGCACGCCGGCTGCTGCTATTGATTAGCCAGCTGCTTGATATCGCTAAATTGGAAAAGAATGCCCTTGAGCTGGAGCTGAAAATGGGAGATTTCTCTGATTGGATCCGGGTGCTGGTCAGCTCATTTCAGTCCCTTGCAGATAGCCAGGAGATACAGTTTACCACACATATAGAGGCTATTTCTAATGAGGTATGTTTTGATCCCGATAAGACTGATAAGATCGTAACGAACCTGTTGTCCAATGCATTTAAGTTCACTGATAAAGGCGGAAAGGTGGGGTTGCGATTAAGATATTTCAGCAGGCCGGAAAATGATCAGGAATATGCTGAAATTGAAGTAACAGACACCGGAAAGGGCATGGCTGAAGAGGAATTGTCCAGGGTCTTTGAC
>CAZOXI010000203.1:3471-6313 GCA_964583445.1 uncultured Bacteroidaceae bacterium
TTCTATCAGGCATCATCCAATGATACGCGGATTGAAGAGGGGTCCGGCATTGGACTTTCCCTTACCAAAGAGTTGGTGGAACTCTTGCAAGGATCAATCAGAGTTGAAAGTGCGCCTGGTAAGGGAGCCACTTTCACTGTGATACTCCCGGTATCAAAGGATTGCTTTCCGGATGAAGAAATACTGGAGGGGGACACAACTGAAGCTATTCAAACAGGGGAAGTGTTTGATAATGAACAGCCGGATTATCAATCAGGGCAGAAAGAAGGCTCAAAAAAGGATAATGTTGTGCTGGTGGTCGAAGACAATCCGGACCTGCGTATGTATATATACTCCTTGCTTAAAGATGCGTATCATGTCCTTACCGCTGAAAACGGTAACATCGGACTGGACCTGGCCCGGAAGGATTTGCCCGACCTGGTGATCAGTGACCTGATGATGCCGGTGATGAGCGGGACAGAGATGACCACGAAGATCAAGCAGGATGCCGCTACGAACCACATTCCCGTGATCATGCTTACCGCAAAAGCAGATAAGGAAAGCAAGTTGCACGGATTGGAGCTGGGTGCAGATGATTATTTGATCAAACCCTTTGATAAGGAGGAACTCCTGGTACGTGTCAAAAACCTGATCCGGCAGCGGGCGCAGCTGCGGGAAAAATTTGCACAGAATTTTCTGCTGGAGACCGAAAAGGAAAAATCTTCGGTGCATTTCAGCATGCTGCGCGAGATACTTGCTGTCATTGAAAGTCATCTTGATGATCCTGATTTCAACCTGACCTCCTTTGGCCGGGAGCTGGGCATGACCCGCTCCCAGCTGTTTCGGAAAATTCGCTCGGTTACCAATACAAGTCCCAATGAACTGGTCAGAATGGTCAGAATGAAGTATGCCGCCCGGATGCTGCGATCACGGGATCTGAATATTACACAGGTCATGTATGAGGTAGGGATGAAAAATCCATCTCATTTCGCGAAATCCTTTAAAAAGTATTTCAAAATAAATCCTTCTGAATACAGCAGGCATATCGCTAGAAACAAAGGTCAGTAGGCGACCGGATTTCCATGTGCATCGAATCTGAGATATGTTAAATTACTGTTAACCAGACATTTTTTAAAAACAAAAACCAGGTTTTCCCGTTTTTCCGTGTGCATAAGCGTTCAGATGAAACCAACTCCTAACTTAAGTCGGGTCCGCCAGGCACATTGTATTTCTTCCCTTGTTTCCATTTACCAGCCCATATTCTGCCAAATCCGGTTGCGAAGTCAGGAAATTATTAAAACAGGCTTCCATTGAAAAATATTTTTAATTACAACCAAACCTAAATTTAATGATTATGAAAAGAATGATGTTTATTTCAGTTTTTTTCCTGGCAGCACAGGTTGCTTTCAGCCAGGTTGTTGTGCTAAATTACATGAAGGTTCCGCCCGATGGTGGAGAGCGTTATGAAAAAGTTGAAAAGCAAGTGCAAAAAGTAATGCAGGCACATGTAGACAGGGGAGAGATGCTCGGCTGGGAACTCTTCCGGGTGCACGGTCAGGGCAGTCAGAGTCCTTACCAGTATGTTACCGTTGATGTTTACAAGGATTTTTCCTCCAGCCTGAAAGGAATCAACTGGGAGATTGTCCAGGAGGTCCTGGGAGACCAGATCGACCAGGTCGGTGACGAGATCATGGCTTCCAGGGAACTCACTTACAGGGAAACCCTGGGATTCAATATGGGGATACCTACCCAGGGAGAGGAGAAATTCATTCTTATCAGCTTCATGAAAGCAGATAACCCTGACAAGTACTATGAGATGGAATATACTGCTTTTATGCCCATGCACAAGCTCGCCATTGACAAGGGAGAAATGGCAGGATGGTCGGTATGGACGCCCCGCTTATTTGATGAAAGATCGGATTATACAGCGCTGACGGTCAACGGATATTCCTCCATTGACCAGGTTGGTAATACCAACTATGGTGCTTTGTTCGAAGAATTTTCATCGGGCAAGAGTGAGCAGGAGATTTCGGAAATTCAGAAATCGTTCGACAACACTTCAAAACTCAGGACCATCGTGAAGGCCCAGGTTTGGGAAAAGTTAATGGAAACAGAGACCGCTGACAAGTAATCCCAATCCCTTTTAACTGTTTTAAGGAAAGAGACTGTCTCAAAAGATCGGGACGGCCTCTTTTTATTTGTACCCCCATAAGAGAACCTTTTGTGTTATTCAATGTTCAGGGGTCAACTTTTCTCTTGCAACACCCCCTTTTAAGTTTCGTTCGGCGTGCACAGTAACGTAGCATATGCATCCTGCTTATCCATAATTCATTGTCGGATTTTCCTGGTAATGCCGGTTATCAGCGCAACAGAACCTCCGGGATACTCAACCTGACCATTTTTAATGCCTGGTTAATGACCGGTTAACGACTGGTTAATGAGCGCACGTTATTTTGGCTTTCGGTATTCAGTTTAGAATGCCATTCAACCATGGTAACAATGAGAATATTTCATGTAGATAGCCGACTGCAGTGGTTCGGCTTCATACTTATGAACAACCTTAAAACTTCTTCCATGCACCTTTTCAACAAAAAGATTTTCCTGCTCTCTCTTACCCTGTTTGCATTTTCATTCCATGCCCATTCAGCAAATATTGTCCGACCCTGGCGCTCAACAACAGCGATCGTGCTGACAGGAGAAAACTTCGAGGTTTGGTTCAATGCTGATGAGGGGCAGACGGTCACTGCCGTTCATCTCGATGGTCCCTACCTTTCGGTGAATTGCGTGTTTTCAACCATCACGGGGGATTGGGAATACGATCCCTTATCAGGAAACAGGTACAATACGAAAATTACAGTCACGG
>CAZOXI010000204.1:0-6309 GCA_964583445.1 uncultured Bacteroidaceae bacterium
CCCGCTGCACCTGGTCGATGGCGTCGCCGAGGTAGATGTCTCCGGTGTAGGGAACAATGCCGAGGCCGTAGAATCCGCCGATTGCAGGAGCTTGATGGATTTCCAGGATTTCCTGGGTTGAGGACACTCCGGGAGATTTCAATCCCGGTTGGGACTGCGAGGTTGTCAAATTGCCACCATCAAGCTTCCTTCCTTTTGAAGCTTCAGAAATGGACCTGGTATATGTACTTTTCAGGATCTTTTCGGGTGTGGTTTTGGAGGTGGATTTGGAGTACGAACTTTCCAATATTTTCACAGGTGGGGTGTCTGAGGTGACAATGTGCCGGTAGAGGTGCCGGTTCAGGAAATAGAGTGTATCGCCGGTGCCGTTGATCTGCAGCTCCGTGGGTTGGTCGTTCAGGCTGAATGTAAATGATGTTTCGATCTCTAGCGAGGCAGGATCGATGCGGATGAGTTCCGGGATTTCATGACCAGCAGGATTTCCCTCAAAACCACCATCGCACAATACCCAGAGTTTTCCGAACCGGTCTGCCACCATGGAATTGGGCTGCAGCGGCACTTTGATGGAATCTGTCACCTGATCGGTCCCGGAATCGATCACCAAAATGGTATTGTCGTAGCTCCAGCAGTTGGTGTATACCTGGTCTCCGATCTGTACGAACTGCTCGGTGGAGTGTTGGTTCAGCTGCGAAGCGGGATTGGAAACATCAATATACCCTTTTATCTCGAATGCTCGCGGGTCTACGATAGCGATGGCCCGGGCATACAGGTCGGAGACATATGCCTTGTTTGCATTCACAAAATGCATGTACCGTGGGGAGGTCAGGCCGGTGATCTTGCCCACGTATTCGAAGGTGTTGACATTGATCACGTAGATCTTGCTGCTGTTGTTCACCACGATGTACCCCAGGCTGTCGCGGATCACCATTGACTGTGCCACATCGCCCAGCGGGGTGCCGTTGGTCCGGTAGAACACTTCGTTGAGGTGCTGCATCGAATCGATGAGGTAGTAGTCCAGCGATGCATTGTCGTACATGAAATTTCCTTCATTCAGCACAAAAACCCCGGTCTGCCGGCTGATGGCATTGTCCAGGCTGGTATCAGCCCTTACCTGCAGGTCGTTCATCTCGTACCACGCGTTATCGTCCATGCAGGAATGTGCCAGGAGCAGCAACGAGAGAAGGAAAATATATATATTAGTTTTAAAAATCATACTTCATATTCAGTGTAAATGACCTGCCCGGCATGAACCGCATCAGCACGTTCCGGTACGATTCGTTGAAGAGGTTTTCGATCTTCAGCTCCAGGGTGAACGTTCCCGCAGGTTGTTCGATCCGTTTACCCAGGGTGAGGTGGTTCAGGTAGTGGGGATACAGGATGTGAAGCGGACTTTCGGTCGGGATTTCGCTGGTTGATTGGCTTTCACTGTTTGACTGGCTTCCACTGTTGGTCCTGCTTTCATTGCTGCTCAACAAAGTCCGAACCCCCATGGAGTTGTTCTGGAAGATCACAAACCAGCCATTTCGCATCACCGCTGCATTGATATTGCCGGATACTTTCGGGATAAACGGCATTTGTTGTCCGAAGGTGTCGCCCCCGGATGCAATGTTCCCGGAATCATTGCTCTCGGAATCATTGCTCTCAGATGCATTGTTCCCGGAATCATCTTCACCGGAATCACCGCCTTCCGGGCCGCTCGTCCCGGCATCTGCGTTCCCCGATCCGGTCTCACCGAAAAGATTCATATCATCAACGTTCCGTGTATGCGTAAGTGCGAAAGTTCCGTTGAGCTTCAGCTGCCATTCCCCCAAAAACAGATCTGACGAAAGGTGGTACTCCATTCCGTATGAACGCACTTCCCGGAGATTGAGCGGTTCCCAGTAGCCTTTGAATCCCGGGAGCCAGAGGATCCAGTTGCTGATGCGTGAGTAGTACCCGGTGAGCGAGGTTTGCAGGTGCACCGCATCCGTTTTCTTCAGCCAGCTGACTGAGAGCTCCCCGGTATGTCCTTCCTCGGGCAACAGGTCGGGATTTCCACCGGGCTGCCAGTAGAGGTCGTTGAGTGTAGGGTGGTGGTAATTCCGGGCCAGGTTGGCTTTCAGCAACAGGTCATGGTTGCCGAAAGGCCGGGCACTGATACCGAAGGTATAGATCAGCGGCGTGTCATATCCCTTTACCATATCCTGACGAACCTGTGCCGAAAATTGCAACGGATCCACGGGACTGTAATACAACCCGGTCATCAGCGATGCTTCCAATCGGGTGGTGTCGTACCCCAACAGGGTTGCTGAATCCAGCGTGCTGATCGCGAAGCGGTTCAGCGATGCCGAGGTTTTCAGACTGAATCGTTTCGTGATGTCGTGGCGCAGTTCGGCATGATTGTACCAGCTGATCATCCGGCTTTCAGAATTCACGCTCTGGACCGGATCCCGGCCGGTGATTTCCGACTGCATAGCGTAATTCAGCAGCTGGTAGTCGATGCCGGAGCGAAATTCCAGGCGGCTCCCTTCCCGCCAGGTATTGAACTCCAGCACATGCTTCAGTGTACGGTCATTCTGAATATTGTCCCGCTGCAGCCCGTCCTCGCTGTACTCATTGCTCAGGACGGTGGGGACCGAACGGCTGGCATCCTGCATCCAGGTGTGGCTGGAGAGGACAGATTGTTCAGCGAGTCTGAAATAAAATTCCTGGCTCAGCCCGAGCTTCCTGTAAGCCGCATCGCGGTTCTCCTGTTCGGGGTGGTAGAGTGCACCGGTGACCGTGTCCCTTTCGATGATGTTCTTGTTGACAAACCGGTAGTTGTTCTTCGAGTAATTGGAATAGACCCGCGTTTTGGTCTGCACCCGTTCGTTGCCGATATCCACCCGTGTAAACGCGTCTGATGTCCTGAAACTACCAATCCCGGCATAAGCTTTTCCGCTGAAAGTGTTGTTCCAGTCGGGTTGGTTCTCCATGGCGATCAGTCCGCCCAGTCCACCCCCCTGTGCTGCAATGGAAGCTGCGCCGTGGCGGATGTTAAGCTCATCCACCAGGAACATGGGTACAAGGGTGAAATCCACCATTCCGAGCATGGGCGAATTGATGTTCATCCCGTTCCACGTCACCTGTGTATGCGATGGCGCGGTTCCGCGGAACGATGCTGTGGACAATGCCCCGCGACCGTAATCCTTGATGTGGACCGTGGTGTTTTCCTGCAGCAGCGTGGCGAGATCTGCCGATACCTGGTAGTTCATGATAAATGTGTCTACCCGCACTTCTTTCATGCCGGCCTGTTCTTTCTGGTACGAGCGTTGCGCAGCGACCTCCACCTGACTGATCCGGAACACGGAATCGCGGATGCCCTGTGCAGAGATCCCGCTGGTTATCGCGAGCAACAATATGAGCAGGCGTGTCCGCATCTAATGTTTGATGAATTTTGAGGTTGCACGTGTGGTGCCCGATGTGATGGTGACAATGTACATTCCCGGGGGAAGGGTATGGATCTGCAGCCGGGAACCCGGATCATCCAGTTGTGTTGAAAATACCTGTTTTCCTGCAATATTGAAGATCCGGAGCAAGGGTAGGGGAGCGCCCCCGACTGCTGCCGGGCTGGTGCTGGCCGCGTGTCCTGTTGTCCCGGTGCGCTGCCCGTTGACCTGTCCGGTGGATTGCCCATTTACCTGCCCGTTGACCAGCCCGGTGATCTGACCGGCACCACCCGGAGCACCCTGCCATCCTTTCAGCATAATAAAATCGCGGGCCGGGTTAGGGTATACTGAAAACGGTGCCTGTCCGGTTGCCGGGGCAGTCCCTCCGGTTGAGAGATCGATAAAAGTGGAGACCGATGTGGAAATATTCGCGTTTTCAGCCAGCGATGCGGTAATGGTGAGTTCGCCGGAGCCATTCACATGCAGGATGTTCTGTTCATCCACCACGGCACCGGGCATGCTGCTGGACCAGCGTATCTGTTCCTGCGGGTTCAGTCTGCCGCTGGTGAAGGCAAACACTTCGAGCTGGTAATCGGTGGTGTCCAGGACCGGCGGGATCTCGCGGATCACGACCAGTTCCCCGGTACCGGTAACGGACGGATCCGGGACGGTCACCGCGGCACCGGTGATCTCGGTGGAGATCTGTCCGAGCCAGCCGGCACCGTCGTTCACAGCACTGTGGACCCTGATAAAATGAACCCGGTCGAGCGCCACGTAGTTCCCATCCGCATCCACCGCCCAGCTGATATCGAAAGCATCACCACCTGCGTTTTCCACGGCGGGGGTAAAGGGATTGTCGGGCAGTGTATAGGGTGCCTTTCCCCTGAACTGGTTGTCGACGTATCCGAATGCCCTTTTCAGGGAGTAAACCCCGGTGGTATAGGCGGTATCCACGGTGGACCGGATCATGGTTCCCGACAGGGTGTAGCTGTCTGCCGGGATCCCCGGGAAGGAATCCAGCAGCGGGTAGTAGGGCTGGCTGTAAAAGCTGTTTGCACTGATGTAGCCCGTGTTTCCGAGGTTATCGGTCCACGGCACATCCGTGGCGCTGTCAACTTCGGGATTCTCATAGGTTACTGCATAGTTCCGGACTGTCGAGCTGAAGTTGTGGTCGGATCCTGCCAGCTCATGCCAGGTATCGTCGGGCAGGCCGTTCCCGTTTGCGTCGTGCATCACCGAAACGATCCCGGGTTCCGACCAGTTGGGCATGGGATTGCCGAAAATGGTGAAATCGACGCCGAAGGGATGGTCCGGATCGTTTTTGACCGCTTCTTCAAATCTGAATATCACGTACCCGCCAAACCCGCCGAGTGAGAGGCTGCCGTTGATGCCCCCGACGATGGATGCGGGAGAGGAGGGGGCCGACCACGGGACAGTGTTCATGTACTGTGATGGGGCCGGGACGTATTCCAGGACCTCGGCGATGTACTGGGCACGGAGCGGCAACAGGGTGATCATCAGGAACAGGATCACGAGGGACCGGGAAAACCCGTGGTGCTCGCTGGCTGTGCGGAAATCATGTCCTGTTGCCGGTGACTGCATCATTGTTGCAATCACCGGGGCAACAGCTGTTTCAAGCCGCTTTCCTTCATCATCCTGGATGATCTTTGGTGTGATCATGATCTGTTGTTGCAGAGGTTTCATGGTTACTGTATGATCACTTTTTCTATATATGTGGTGTTTCCTGTCCTGAACTTTGCCAGGTAGGTACCACGTGGCCTGCTGCTGAGGTCGATGGTGGTTCCGGTGGTGAAACTGTTTTGCTGAAAAACAGTTCTTCCGCTGATATCGTAAATGGTGACATCCACCGGGCTGTTGTTTCCTGTTTCAACAGTGAAAAATCCGGCAGATGGATTGGGATACATCCGGACCCTGCCCGGTTGCTGCTGCATCAGTCCGGTGGTTTGCACGCTGACCTGGAAGGAGTGGTATACACCTTTGGTGTTGGATATGGCATTCATACCCAGTTGTGATGTGCCTTCGGCGAGCAGGGCGATACGCAGGGTGTCGCCGTCGATAACAGGATCGATCACGAGGGTGTCCCATGAATTGTCACTCAGTTGATAGAAAAAGCGATCATCATCGTCGGGATCGGTGAACAGGTCTTTCAGATCGAATCTGAGGGTTTGTCCCGGTGCACCTGACTGGTCCTGGATCGGGTTGAGGATTACGGGTGCGATATCGGGAATGGCATAGAGGTTGTCCATGCAAAAGTAGGCCGGGGTGTTCATGCCCCAGTCGCTATTGTCTGTTGAGCTGAGCGTGAAGCCGAGGCTATGGACTTTTCCCAGGGGGTTGAGGTCCACCCACTGCCAGGTCTCGATGATATAGTCATCGGCAGGATCCTCGAAGCGGAAGTCGGCCAGGTAGAATGAAATTGTATCGTGGGTTCCATCGTTCCTGTTTCCCCTGATGGTGAGTTTCAGCCAGTCGGGATCGGTGCCGTCATCTCCGCCGAATTTTTTGGTATAGGCATCCCCCATCTTCATGGAGAAGGTGGCATAGGTGCTGTTGTTAATGAAGAAGCCCGGAAAATACCGGTCGCAATCCAGTGCAGTGTTGACCTGGGAGAAGGGAGAGGTATAAGTTACTCCGTAGTTTTTTCCTTCGGCTGAGTCGAGTCGCACAGTGGAGAAGGCGCTGTACTGGTTGGTGTATCCGGGAGTGGTATTGTCCGCCATGTTGCTGTATGCCCATCCGCTCCATGAGAGCCAGTCGGGGTTGTACTCGTTGTAAAATACGAGTGTTCCGCTCGTGAAGTTCCCGGTTCCGTCGGAACCGTTCCAGTAGCTTTCCGGGGTGAGGGCCAGGTCGTCGAAAGAGGCAACGGTGAAGTCGCCTT
>CAZOXI010000205.1:0-6297 GCA_964583445.1 uncultured Bacteroidaceae bacterium
CAAAAGCGCATTAAAGGTTTCGGGAGGGGTTTCGCAACCCGCGTCCGTGAATGAGCGCGCCCTTGAACAAATCCGGCAGTCGAGGAAAAACCTTGTCGATCCGGAAGAATTGTTCCAAGGTATCCGCGATGGAAAGCGAAATGCGCTTTCACAGGCAATCACCATGGTGGAAAGTGCATTGCCGGAACATCAGCAGATAGCGCAATCGCTCATCAGTAAATGTCTTCCTTATGCCGGTAATTCACTCAGGCTGGGGATTACGGGAGTACCTGGTGCCGGTAAGAGTACATTCATAGAATCCTTTGGCAACTACATCCTCCGTTCCGACCATCAACTTTCGGTGCTGGCCATTGATCCCAGCAGTGAGCGCTCCGGCGGATCCATTCTTGGTGACAAAACCCGGATGGAAACCCTGGCCGGATCAGAAAAGGCCTTTATCAGGCCTTCTCCCTCCGGAGGTAACCTGGGTGGTGTTGCACGTAAAACGCGGGAATCGATCATTCTTTGCGAAGCGGCAGGATACGATACCATCATTGTAGAAACTGTGGGCGTTGGTCAGTCGGAAACCACCGTTCACTCCATGGTTGATTTTTTCCTTGTACTCATGATACCCGGGGCTGGCGATGAACTCCAGGGCATGAAACGAGGTATCATGGAAATGGCTGATGCCATCCTTATCAACAAAGCAGATGGTGACAGAATCGAAGCGGCAGAGAGGGCAAAAACAGAGTACAGCAATGCATTGCACCTGTTCCCGCTGCCTCCCTCCGGATGGGCCCCACAGGTGAGGACTTGCTCTGCCATTGAAGGCACAGGGATTCCGGAAGTGTGGCAGATGGTTCGTGATTACAGGAAATTCACCCATCACAACGGCTTTTTCGATCAACGAAGGACCAGCCAAAGTACTTACTGGATGTACCAGACGCTGAATGAAGGATTGAAACTAAAATTCTTCAACGATCCGAAAGTCAGGAAAAGACTGGAAGAACTAGAAAAAATGATGGTGAACGATCAGATCAGTTCTTTCGCAGCTGCTGCAGAACTCCTCGAGAATTTCTTCCCGGAAAGACCTTCAGAGTAAACAATCGGCCTGCACCATAAGCATTCATTCTATACAACGAACAGTTAGCCTGCAAACCGATCATTCAGCCTACACACGATACCTTCAACTGATACATGCATATGCGCAAATAAACCAGGCTTTATTAATAATTTTTAAGAAAAACCATTCCCCGGGTTGTTAAAAAGGTCGTATCATTGCATAAAATAAAACCGCTACAATCGAAATTAAAACTTTATGAGAAAGATCACAGTGTTTTTACTTGCCTTTACATTGCTTTCATGTAATAATAATGAAGGGTACAAGATCAAAATAGAAATGCCGGAACTGGCAGGTGCCACCATGGTGCTGCAGGAGGAAGTTGACCGGGAACTGGTCACCATCGATTCCGTTCTGCTTGATTCCGCTGGAAATGGTGAAATGTCAGGCGTCATTGAGGTTCCTGAAATGATGTACCTGGGAATTCAGGGAACACGTCAGAACTTCCAGGTTTTTATGGATAATTATACGTATAGTGTACATGGAACCGGTAACGATGTGAACATCGTTGCAGACGCTGGGCCGCAAAAGGATTTTAATATCTATAAGGAGGGTACAAAAACATTTGAAACCAGGCAAAGAGAGATCCTGGATGTCTATTACCAGGCAGCGCAGGACAGTGTGAGCCGCGACAGCATAGAGGTGATCCTGGAACCCTATTACGCCATCCGCCAGCAAAAGCTTGCGTATGATTCAGTGTACATGGCAGAATATCCATCCAGCCAGGTTACGCTTTTCCTGTTGCGCAGTAGTTTCCACGGCATGGACGCTGAAGAACTTGGGACCAGGCTCGCCCATTTTGAATCAGAACTTCATGAGAACCCCTTCTACGTTTTCCTCTCCGGTCACCTTGAGAATATGAAGAATGTAAAGATTGGAGATACGTATGTTGACTTTGAGCTCCCTGATACAGAGGGCAATCCGGCAAAACTCTCTGATCTTGTGGGAAACGGACCCTTGCTGATCGATTTCTGGGCCTCCTGGTGTGGCCCCTGCCGTGTGGCAAATCCCGGCGTGGTAGAAATTTATAACGAATTCAGTGACCAGGGATTTGACATTGTCGGGGTATCGCTGGACAGAACCAAAGAGGAGTGGCTCAAAGGGATCGAGGAAGACAAGCTTACCTGGCACCACATGTCGGACCTGCAATACTGGAATTCCAGTGCTGCCGACCTGTACGCCGTTAAATCCATACCGCATACAGTATTGCTGGATGCAGAAGGAACCATCGTGGCAAGGAACCTTTCGAAAGAGGAGCTGAAAGAGCAGCTCCGGGAGATGCTCTGAGCAGCAAAGTCCGCACTGACATCTTAAATGGAGGAAAGTCGCCAATAAGTGGTAATGCGCTGGTGCAAACCCTGAATTTCGCGAAAGAAACTGTAATGTCGGTGTCAGAGGGAGAAAACCACATGATGATTCAGCAGTCTGTTTTCAGCATACGGTCCTATGAATACTTTTCCTTGAAATATTCGTAGGTTGCCCGCTGGGAACGCAGGCTGGGTTCTTCATTCCGGATACGCACATTCTGAAGGTTACCATCTATCAAACTTGCCTTCACGTTATCTGAGAGTTGGATATTGAGCACATCCATTATCTCCTCCTTCAATTCGTCTTCATATATCGGGAAGACACACTCGATACGCCTGTTCAGATTTCGCTTCATCCAGTCGGCAGATCCCATGAAGACTTTCGGATTACCGTTGTTGTGAAATATAAATACACGTGCATGTTCAAGAAACCTGTCAACAATACGTATCACCCTGATGTTTTTACTGTAGGGCTGATCTGGTTTTAAAATACAGATGCCCCGTATGATGAGATCTATTTTCACACCTGCCTCGCTGGCCCTATAGAGTTCCTCCACCAATGGAACATCCTGCAGACCATTCATTTTCAGCAGTATATATCCATCTTTCCCGGCATTCACATTTTCAACTTCCTGGCGGATCAACATCGTGAAATGATCGACCATATTAAAACCCGGTACCAGGATATGATCGAAGGAACACTGGTAATTCTGGTCCTCCAGGTGTTTATAGAGGTCTTTGACTTCATTCACAATACCGATATGTGAGGTGAACAGACCATGATCACCATACAATTTGGCAGTTTTCTCGTTGAAATTGCCCGTGCCAAGATACACCTGGTCTCCAATCTCACTGTATTCTTTCCGGATCACAAGGGCCAACTTTGCATGCACCTTGAGTTTGGGAATGCTATAGAGGATGGTGATCCCGGCCTTATTCATCTCTGATGCCCATTCCAGGTTGGCCTCCTCATCAAAACGGGCCTTCAGCTCCACGAAAACCGTTACCTTCTTGCCATTCTCCGCAGCATTGATCAGGGTTTTAATCACAGTGGAGTTTTCCGCAACACGGTACTGCGTGGTCTTGATCTCTTCCACCGTGCCGTCCTTTGCCGCCTCACTCAGAAAATCGATGAGATAATCATATCGCTGGTAAGGGACACTCAGCAACAGATCGCGTTCTTCGATCAGACTTGCCATGGTTCCCTCATGCTCCTCAATAACAGGGATGGGCAAAGGTGGCCATTTGTCTATTTCCAGTTCCGGGCTTTTGGGATTCGGAAAGGTGAAAAAATCCCTGAAATTGTGCCTGCTCCCCCCTTTTACAAGAATATCATCCGTAAGGTAAAAGGACTTGATCAGGTAGTTCAATAGTTTGTCAGGCATGGCACGATCATACTGGAACCTGTTCGGTTTGCCCAGGGAACGGTGCTTGCGGAGATCCTCGATCACATCGATCAGGTCCTCGCCCTCGTAATCATCATATTCCAGGTCGGCATCCCTGGTGAGTTTGATGGAATAGTAATTATTGACAATATACCCCGGGAAGATCGCATCCACATGACGCATGATCAAATCCTCCAGGAACATGATCTTGAAGACCTCACCCTCGGAGGGCAATTCTATGAACCTGGGAAGGTTGCGGTCAAGGGGCACCTTGATAATTCCGTATTGCTCCCGTCGCTTCCCGGTCTTTTTGTCAAACCGGTCCCTGATCACCATTTCCAGCGCCAGGTATACATTTCCGGTCTGCAGGAAAGGACGGATCCGGTGTTTGAGCAGCAATACCGGTTGAATTTGCGTCAGCACTTCGATAAAAAACAGTTCCCGGAGGTAATTTTGCTCTTCTTCAGAGAGCAGATCGCCATCCTCCAGGATATAAATGTTGTTTTTCCTGAGTTCCGGAACAATCTCATCTTCAAATATCTTATGGAAGATTACCTGTTGCTCGGAGACAAGCGCATTGATCTCATGAATAACATTTGCAGGCTGAACTCGGCGCACCTGCTCCGGGAAACGTGCTTCCTGCCTGAGCATTTGCTTGTAGTAGCTAACGCGCACGGAGTAGAATTCCTCCATGTTATTGGAATATATCGCAAGGAACTTAATCCTTTCATAGAGCGGCAGCGACCTGTCCATCGCCTCCTCCAATACCCTGTAATTAAATGATAACCAGCTGATATCCCGGTTAAAGAACTCGTATTTACTCATCTTAAATAGTAGTTAAGTAGCAGGAAACACCGGAATCGCTCCGGGTAACAAAGATAAAAAATATCGGCAGACTAACGCACCTGGGAACGTGTCTTACGGCCCCCATCATGGTACCCGAACGCTAAAAAGGCTGCTCCATAATGAAACAGCCTCTGCCCTGTTTTGTTTAAAGATTCCTCAACCAGTAACTACTTCGCCCTTGATTCTGAGGATCAGACTGCTTCTCCTGGGATCATTGGTGATAACGGTAATGTTTTTGCTCTGGTTACCTCTTCTGCCGGCTGAATTGAAGATCGCTTTGATCTGCACGCTTTCACCAGGTGCAACCTGTTTCTTTTCAGGCTGAACTGCCGTACAACCGCATGAAGACTTGATCTTGCGTATAAATAAGGTGGATTGCCCCTCGTTGGTAAGCACAAAATTATGTTCAAATTTTTCATTCTGCTGGAGCTTTCCGAAATTTACTTCAGCATTATCCACACTGACTTTAGCTGCCTTTGCTATTTCAGCACCGGACATATTGGAAAAATCCTCAACAATATTGGCAGAGACGACCAGCCGGTAATTTCTTTCAAAGACACCGTTGACCGTTACATTCACCCGGTCGATGAGCATCCCCCAATCGTTCTTTTCGGTAGCATCATAAGTGGCTTCAATGATCCCTTTTTGCCCGGGCTTAAGTGTTTCCGGGACAAATGAAATGTCCATATGAGAAGGAACATGCTGAAATCCAAGTTTCATTGGCGCATCAGAATTGTTGATCACCTCCAACCTGTAATCCTTTGTCTCCGTATTGTTCACATTCCCGAAAGCCAGGTGGTTGGCCTTGAGCCTGAGTCCTCCCATACTGTACCTGTACTCATCCTCGATGGTGCGGGGTTTGGGAGTGACTTCACCCTTAATGGTAAGCCTTACACGGCCCTGCTCAGCATTTGATTCCACATAGAGGAATTTTGTAAATGCATTGGGTCTGCCTGCAGGATTGTACGTGGCCGCTATGAACCCACTTCCGCCTGCGGGAATTGGTTCCCTTGTCCATTCAGGCGCTGTGCATCCACACGTTGCTGTAACTTTTTGAATGATCAGCGGACCCCCACCTGTGTTTACAAACTCAAAACGGTGGGTAACCTTGCCCGCTTCCTCCTTAATGGTTCCGAAATCATGAACCTGTTGTTTAAATGAAATACTTGGATTCCTGGATTGAGAAAAACCGTTGCCTGAAAAGGCTAAGATCAATAATCCTGTGAATATAAGTCTCATCTTAAAGTATATTTTAAGTATTAAAACCACAAATTTAACGTTTATATTGTTTAAAAGGTTGCATCCGGACACGTTTCTTTTTTCCAATCAAAAATCAAGCCACACAGATGAACTTCATTGTCATGAATAATGTTTAATTTTAGACCGAATTGATTCGAAGCGTGAAGTTATACAGTAAAATCACATATGTTATTTTATTCCTTCTTCTGGCCGCAGGGACTAAGCCGGTCAGCGGACAGTTCTACAACGGGATGCAGATGACCTTCGGAAAAAACCGGGTACAATACAGTAGCAATTACTGGAAATTCTACAGGTTTGACCGATTTGATGTGTATTCCTATGAGGAAGGGACGGATTTGTCACTTTACGTGGCTGATTTCGTGGAGAGAGAGCTGCCCCTGATCGAACGGTTTTTCGATTA
>CAZOXI010000206.1:0-6281 GCA_964583445.1 uncultured Bacteroidaceae bacterium
ATGCTATCCGGACATTATTGAAGAAAATGGATGCTGCCGGCATTGATGCTTTTTCCTTTCTTACACGGCTGATGATTACACCCGGATACCGTTTCCGGGTCATCGACGGACTCTTCACCAATTTCCATCAGCCCAAAAGCACCCTCCTGCTGCTTATTGCCGCAGTGACGGGTGACGACTGGCGGAGGATCTACGACTATGCACTGGATCATGAATACAGGTTCTTAAGCTATGGTGACAGCTCGCTTCTGTTTTTGCAACAGACTTAATGTAAAATCCCCTGCGATCTTTATACATTGATGGATACGTTTTAATGGTTTTATTCACCGAAATCGTATATTTGAAAGGAATAGAAAAAATGCGGAGATTATTTCTAAGATTAAACTTCTAAACATGTATATGGAAGATATTCGCTGGATACAACGCTTCCGGAATTTCAGTAAATCAATGAATTACCTGGAACAGGCATTGCAAATAGATCATCCTGACATTGTGCAAAAAGCAGGAATCACGTTATAATGCACTGATCAACTTTTTCAGCAGCGCAGCGAACCGTTCTATATCCTCCTCCGTTGTGTCGAATGAGCACATCCAGCGCACCTCGCTGGTGTCTTCGTCCCATACATAGAAAAAGAATTTTTCCTGTAGTTCTGGGATCATGGATGCCGGAATTTTTGCAAATACGGCATTTGCCTCCACAGCGCGTGTAATTTTCACAAAAGGAATATCTTTCACCGCATCATGTAGTTTTTGGGCCATATGGTTGGCATGGGCAGCATTTTCCTTCCAGAGGTCATTCTCGAGGAAGGCGTCAAACTGTGTGGCGATATAGCGCATTTTGGAAGCCAGCTGCATGCCCTGTTTCCTTCTGTATTTGAAGTCTGTACACAGTTGCTGATCAAAGAATACAACAGCCTCTCCATACATCAGCCCGTTCTTGGTCCCCCCGAACGAAAGCACATCCACTCCTGCCCCGCCGGTCATTTCATAGAATCCGGTATCCAGTGCCACAGCAGCGTTGCTGATCCGGGCACCATCCATATGCAACAACAACCCGTTTTCGTGGGCATAATCAGCAATGGTACGAATCTCATCTGCAGTGTAGACGGTCCCCAGCTCGGTGGACTGGGTAATGGATATAACGCGGGGTTGTGCATGGTGCTCAAACCCGAATCCATGCATATGTTGTCTGATCAGGTCGATCGTAAGTTTCCCGTCCGGTGTAGCCGTGGTCAGCAATTTACAACCTGTGAATTTTTCGGGTGCACCACATTCATCCACATGGATATGGGCAGTGTCTGTGGTTATGATTGCATTGTAGGGTTGCGTGATGGATGAAAGTCCCAGCACATTGGCTGCAGTACCAATGAACACAAAGAAGATCTCCGAATCGTCTCCGAATATTTTCTTCATTTTTCGGATGACTTTCTGTGTATATTGATCATCACCATAAGCGATCTCGTGCCCTTCATTTACCGCCTTCATTGCGTTCATGACAGCGGGATGTACGCCTGCATTGTTATCGGATGCAAATCCGCGTTGTGGAGTGGTCATAGCAATTAATTAAAAGAGTTCATCATATTTGGTCCATAGTTCATCGCCAAGCTGCCAGGCACGATCCACTACTTTTATCCCCCAGTGCATTGTGTAATCGGTAAGGTATTTTTCCAGTTCCCCGTACTTTTTCGCTTCAAATAAAATGAGCGCTCCATTTTCGAAGGACGCCTGGTTTTCAAATAGTTCTTGTTGCCATGGATCCCAAACCGCCCGTACATCCCAGCGCATATCGCCCCAGCGTTGTGCCGCCAGGGTGCCCATCCGGTTAAAGGCCCACCAGGCAGACTCTGTGGTATATCCATTCGGTCGTCCGGGCGTTTTATAAGAACCAGGCAGATCGGAAACAGACCCATAGATCGGGATATAGATAGAAGTGGCCACATTGTCCTGTGCAAGCCAGGCAACGCCGCCGATCTCATCCGGCAGCCAGTCACGACACTGGATGATGGTGGCATACATGGTGTACCACCTGGCAATGGTGCGTTCACCGCGCCAGCCCCATCCCCCGTTGATATCCAGCAGCTTATTCATGTCATAGGGCATGTGGGGATTGGCCAGGGGGGAAATAATCACCCTTCCGCTGTCGTCGGCCACGGTAAGGTTTTTAGTCATGTCAAACGGGGTATGTTCATAGTAATCTGAGAACATATCCACGAGCATATTGAGTGTGATCTTTTCATCAGGTTGCACAGAAAAAGGATAGTTTTCTGCGTTGGGATCCAGTCCGAGTGACGGTGCTGCCAGGTCGAACACCCTCCATTCCCTTCGGCGTGCTGCCAGGGAGGTTCGGCTTTCCGGGGCATATACATAACTGAATCTGAATGGTTCTCCTTCTGACCACCAGCCGTTCGCTTCTGCCACAATATAGATATTATCACTGGCCATGAAGTAGTCTTTATTACTGAGATCGATCTCTTTAATCGTGGAAGCATTCGCATTCACAGATATATGATTATCCGGCACCCTTTGTGCCACCCATACCGCACCTGTTTTTCCTTTGCCCGGACCAACGATTTCCAGGTGCCACACTTCTTTTTTATCTGCGATGGTCAGGCATTCACCGTAATCATTCCACCCGTATTCTTTCAGCAGATCGCCGGCCAGGCGAATGGCATCGCGCGCAGAGGATGTGCGCTCCAGCATCAGTTTGCACAGGCGTTGACAATCGATCAGACCTGAATCAGACTGCAACTCCTCGCGTCCTCCGAACGTAGATTCACCGATGGCCAGTTGCTTTTCATTCAACGAAGGATAAGCTGTATTGAGGTACTGGTAGGTATGCCTCACCTGTGGGATCTCACCGATAGGTATATGCTTGTATGTGGGCATTTTAAAGCTGTCGCAGGCCACCCTTTTGTACATGGTGACAGTTGCGTTTCTTTTGTGGTCAGATGCAGGTGTGATATCCATCCATGAGCGTGTTCTGTGACTGTCATCCGTATGTGAGGTGATCACGGAGCCATCGGCAGTGGCCATTTTTCCCACGGTAACGGAAGTACATCCTTCAGGAACCCCTCCTTCCCAGTCATTTTTCTGCGCATCCAGGTGACTGCAGAAAAACATAAAAACGAAGATCATTATGAGGTACGGTCGGATTTTATCTGACTTTAACTTATTGGTGCTCAATTTTGTATACATAAGGATAAATTAAATAATTTACAATATTCGGAATTGGTCAATCCATTTGAATGGTTCATCAAACCAGGATAGTTATTTGCTAACCTAATCTTTGTGAAATCGTTTAATATTACGAAACTAACAATAAAAAAAACATGAAAAGATTTTTCCTCATTTCAAATTTTGTCTTTTCTGCGTTCATTTTACTGGCACAAACTCCCCAGGGATTTAATTACCAAGGTGTTGCCAGGGATGCAGAGGGCAATGTACTCGCCGGGGCGTCTATGACCGTCAGGATCGGTATCATGAGTCACGATGAACTGGTGTGGCAGGAAGACCATACAGTAGAGACTAATACCCTGGGTATGTTTGCGCTCATTATCGGCGATCAAGTTGCCTCCAAAACAGGTGGCAGCGTCGCCAGTTTTGGAGAAATTCCATGGGATGCCGGAGCTTTCGAGCTGGCTGTAAGTGTTGATCCGGGGTCCGGTTTCATCGAACTGGGCAGGGCTGACCTGATGTCGGTTCCCTTCGCCCTGTTTGCGCAGCAGAGTCCGCAGGAAAACCAGGCCCTGGAGTTGATCGGTTCGGAACTGGTCATTACGGGAGGGAATAGTGTGGATCTTTCCCCGCTCCAGGATGGTGTGATCGATGCAGATGCAGATCCAGAGAATGAGATACAGGAGCTGACATTTAACAATGGGATGATCCGGCTCAGCCAGGACCCTGGATCAACGGCCATTGATATTGATAGCAGGATCGGTGATTTGAGCGGATGGAAAATACGCAATGACACCGTTTTTTCATCGCGACCTGTGGCCATTGATTATAAGAATCCTGAGACCCAGGAACCATTGTTTGAAGTCAAAAATGACCTGGGAAATCCGGTTTTCGCAGTCTACAACGACGGTGTCGTGGTGTATGTAGATGAAAACAAAAAAGGAGCCAAAGGCGGCTTTGCAGTGGGAGGTTACAATTCCGCCAAAGGTACAATTGCTCAGAAATATGCCCATATCACACCTGACAGCGTGATGTTCTGGGTTCCGGAGAATACTGCTGAAAAGGGCGTTAAGGGCGGCTTTGCTGTAGGTGGCTATAATAAAAATGCCAAGAGTCCCGGATTAAATTTACTCGAGGTGACCAGCAACCGTACCCGGATACAGTTTGATACATCCAATACGAAGGGTGTAAAGGGAGGATTTGCAGTAGGAGGATACAACAAAAATGCGAAAGCTGAACCGGTAAACCTGATGTCGCTTACCCAGAAGAATTACCTGATCGGGGAAAATGCCGGCAGACTGGTGGATTCTCTTGGTGGCAGGCGGAACCTGATGATAGGGTATGAAGCAGGATACAATACAACCACAGGAAGCTTTAACTCATTTATCGGCTTTCGTTCCGGGTTTTCAGGCAAAAATGGTTCCGGGAGCAATAATGTGATGATCGGTGATAATACAGGTGCAGCAAATACAACCGGGTATGCGAACGTTTTTATTGGAAACAGCGCGGGTTACAATAATACCTCCGGATTCAGTAATGTTTTCATAGGTGCCAGCAGTGGGTATTCCAATACTACAGGACAGTATAATGCGTTTTTGGGCTATTTGAGCGGAGAGAATAATACAACCGGTACCTATAATTCGTTTTTCGGTTACAGAGCCGGCAGATATAATACTGAGGGTGACTGGAATGCATTTTATGGATTCCAGGCAGGATTCTATAATACAGTCGGAGAAAACAATTCATTTTTTGGTCCAAACAGTGGCTTTTACAATACCACAGGAAACAACAATTCCTTTTTGGGCTACTATGCAGGATTCAGAAATACCACAGGTCGCAATAATACCTTTATCGGATATATGGCAGGCTATTCTGGCGCATCAGCTTCAGGAATTGATAATGTATACATTGGGGTTGAGGCTGGTTACAGCAATACTTCAGGCAGCAACAATGTTGGCATAGGCAATCTCGCGGGCCGCAGTAATACCACAGGCCGGTACAATGTCTACCTGGGTACAAATGCTGGAAGTTCCAATCAGGAAGCGTATTACAACACGCTCATAGGGTACAGGTCGGGCCAGAATACTACAGCTGGTTACAATACAATGGTGGGCTATAACTCAGGGACAAGTAATACCGATGGCACCAACCAGGCATTTTACGGATATTCAGCTGGAAGCGCCAATACTGGAACGGAAAATACCTTCCTGGGTGCTGAAGCAGGGTATTACAGTGGAGCAGGAACAGGGAATGTGTACGTCGGAACAGCAGCAGGAAGACACTGTGAAGGAGACTACAATGTGTTTATTGGCAGATTTGCCGGGTATGGAGAGCCTGATGGGAGTAATAATAAATTGATTATTCATACCAACTATACTGGGAGTGATAACCTGACAAATGCATTGGTGTATGGTGATTTCGTAGCAAAAGACCTGCGATTTAATGCTACGATTGGCATTAACCGTAGTGATTCTGAGAGTTACGGCTTGGTTGTGGATGGAGGAAGCTATGCAGCATATTCAATGCTTGTTTACAAAGGTGCATATGCTTATGGCAATGGATTTGTAAGTGCATCTGATCTATCTTTGAAATCAGATGTTACGGACCTGGACAATGCGCTTGAGATGGTAGCGTCTCTAAGAGGAGTGTCATTTTCATGGAAGGATTCCGAGGATCAATCCCAGCCCGGTGGAAAGCAGATTGGACTGATCGCCCAGGAGGTTGAAAAGGTCTTGCCAGAAATTGTAACCGAAAATGCTGAGGGTCTGAAGGGTGTGGCTTATGACAAGCTTACTGCTGTGTTGATCGAAGCTGTCAAAGAGCAGCAGATGCAAATCGAAGCACTAAAAACGGAACAGGAGCATTACAAAAAACTGGAGGAAAGGCTGCGCTTACTGGAAGAAAAGGCGGGTCAATAGAACAATTCTTCCGTTTATCTATACAATGACAAGATGTTCATCCCGTTGCAGGCGGACATTTTGTGAAGCTGCAGCATGGAAGTTCCCCGCGTGGATGTAATATTTCATGCACGCGGCTTTTACCTTGTTTCCCCCATTGGCCATCGTACATGGCTGCATGCATCTGCCAGGAGTTTTCTATTTTGGAGG
>CAZOXI010000207.1:0-6273 GCA_964583445.1 uncultured Bacteroidaceae bacterium
AATATTTTAATTCAGGAGGAAACCGGCAGATCGAGGGAAGAAACCTGGTCATCATTGCCATCCTGAAAAAATACCTGGTCAGGATCATCGAAACGGATATTGCGATCGCACCCCTGGAACTCATTGATCTGGAAAAAGAATATGAAATGGTGATGGAGATCCCGGCCGGCGAGGGCACACACCAGGTGAAAATTGGTGGGATGATCGACAGGGTTGACCGTCCGGCAGGGGGAACGGTCCGTATCATTGACTACAAGACAGGGAATGCAGAACTGAATTTTAATTCCATTGCATCGTTATTTGATCCTGAACTCAACATGCGGAACAAGCAGGCTTTCCAGGCCATGGTATATGCCTCGCTTTACCTCGATCAACATCCTGGTCATGCGGTGATGCCGGGACTGTATGTCGTTAAAAAATTATTCGAGGACCGGTATACACCTGAATTCAGGATCGGTGCCACAAGGAAGAAAACCTCATTACTGGATTTTAATGGCTATCATGAGGAGTTCCTGGAATACCTGGCCCGGCTGCTGAGTGATATCTATGATCCAGAGGTTCCTTTTGAACAAACCAGTGTCACAGACAGGTGCAAGTATTGCGATTTCAGGGAAATATGCAACAGGTAACGGATCGCAGCACACAGTGTTATTACAGGAAAATCTATGCCACGGTGCACATCGGGCGACCTGGCTGCCTGGGCAATATTATGCTCAGTGCTCTTCAAGCAGGTCCGGCCTTATTTTTCTTGTCTTTCCAAGGGCCTGTTCATGCTTCCAGGCTTCGATCTTTGCAGCATGACCCGAAAGCAGGATCTCGGGAACCTTCCAGCCCTTATATTCGGCCGGACGCGTATATACCGGGGGCGAGAGCAGGCCATCCTGGAAGGAATCAGAAAGTGCTGAAGCGCCGTCTGAAATCGCACCGGGAAGGATCCGTACGATGCTGTCGGTGATCACTGCTGCTGCCAGTTCCCCTCCGGAAAGCACATAGTCCCCTATGGACCATTCCATGGTGATTAGATGATCACGCACCCGCTGGTCCACACCTTTGTAATGACCGCACAGGATGATCAGGTTCTGCAGGTTACTGAGTTTGTTGGCTGCAGCCTGGTCATAGACGGGGGCATCTGGCGTGGTAAATATGATCTCGTCATAATCCCGCTGTGAAGTCAGGTGATGCAGGGCCTTCTCTATGGGTTGGACCGACATAACCATTCCGGCCTCACCACCAAAGGGATAATCATCTACCCGCCTGTGCCTGTCTTCTGTAAAATCCCGCAAGTGATGGATATGGATTTCTACCAGGCCCTTGTCCCGTGCACGTTTTACTATGGAATGGTCGAAAGGTCCTGAAAGTAATTCCGGCAGTACAGTAATAATGTCAATCCGCATCATTGTGTAAAAATAGTGATTTCTGACGATCCGCAGCAGATGAAGTTCCGGACAACTGCCATGAAGCAGTTTTTTATTCAATATGAATTGGTTATATTGATAAATTCTGTAACTTGTAATCACTGATCTAAAGATAATCCTCTGGTTCTATGGAATATTCTGATAAAAATGAACATCTGAATGATGATCCATTAGAAAATACGAATAACACTGACGATGCGCCGATCGGTTCAGATAATGGACATTCCGCGGCAAATTCCCCCGAAAAAAATAATGTAGTTCCCGGCATGTCAGGAGATGATACTGCTTCCAATGAGAATGCGGCAGATACTCCTGAAGCCAATGACGATGCCACCCCTGAACCTGCGCCCGGTAAAAATAAAGCGGATATTTCCGGGTCCGGTGATGAAAAGGCGGATCATGCTGAGTCCAGGGACGATGAGGACCCTGAACAGGAGCCGGTCTCCCATAAGGGAAAAGTTGCTAAAAAAGAAGAACCGGAAGAAAAAATCAATTATGATTTACTCAGTAAACCTGATCTTGTAAAATTACTGGACGATCTCCTACAAAATAAGTCCTTCGATCAACTCCGTAATACCGTTGATCAGTTACATGATGTCTACCAGCGGAAAGCGAACCAGGAATATGAAGAGAAAAAAGAGAAATTTATTGCCGGGGGGGGCACTGAGCAGGATTTCAAACCTGTTGAGGATCCTTTGGATAAGCAGATGGAGACGCTTTATGAGAAATACAAGTCACTGAAATCAGATTTCAATAAACAGCTGGAAGAGGAGAAAGAGGTTAACCTGAAGGCCAAGGAAGAAATCCTGGAGGAATTCAGGCTGTTGATGGAAGGGCAGGAGGGATTCGATAGTACTTTCAGAAAATTCAAGCAATTGCAGAAAAGGTGGTTTGATATCGGGATCGTGCCGAAACAGAATGTGCGTGATCTTTGGAACTCCTACAACTTTTTCGTAGATAAGTTCAATGATTATGTCAGGATCAATAAAGAACTGCGTGTCCTGGACCTGAAGAAAAACCTGGATCTGAAATTGAAACTCTGCGAAAAGGCTGAGGAACTGGCGAAGGAAAAGAACATATCAAATGCGTTCAGGATTCTGCAGAAATACCATGCCCAGTGGAGGGAAATTGGCCCTGTTCCCAGGGAGGATAAGGATGCCATCTGGGAGCGCTTTAAAGCGGCCACTTCCATAATCAATAAGGCACATCAACAGTTTCAGTCCGAGCTAAAGAATTCCCTGGTTGAAAACCTGGAGAAGAAAAAGGCATTATGTGAAAAAGCAGAAGCAATTGTTGCTCTTGACCCGGATACACACAAGGAATGGGTCAGGAAAACCAATGAACTCCTGGCGATTCAGAAAGAATGGAAGACCATCGGTTATGCTCCAAAAAAAGACAACAATCAGATCTACGCCAGGTTCAGAAGGGCCTGTGACACATTTTTCGACAGGAAGGCTGGTTTTTACGCCAAATCGTTTGAGCATCAAAAAGAGAATTTGGAAAGAAAACAGGAGATTATTGAACAGGCTGAAGCACTCAGTGAAAGTAAAGAATGGAAGAACACAACAGACAAGCTGATTGAACTGCAGAAACAATGGAAGGAGATAGGTCCTGTACCCCGCAAGGAATCAGATAAACTATGGAAACGATTCCGGTCGGCATGCGACAACTTCTTCAATGCAAAAGCTGATTTCTTTGGTGGAAAAAATGAATCTTACGAAGAAAACCTGAAGGAGAAGCAAGCATTGATAAAAGAGATGAATGATTTCCATCCACCGGAAAGCAGAAGTGAACTTTATTCGGCACTTGAAGAATTTCAGTCCCGCTATAACGAGATCGGTTTTGTGCCCGCCGAGGTGAAAGACAAGATCAGGCAGGATTTCAAAAAGGCAGTCAATGATATTATCGATAAAACCGATGCTTCTGAAGAAGAAAAGAATCTCCTTCGATACCGGATCAGGATCACTGCGATCCTTCATAGTCCCCGGGCTGATAATAAAATCAATTTTGAGCGGGACAAACTGACCAATAAACTGCACCAGCTTCGAAATGATATCAGCGTGTGGGAGAACAATATCGGATTCTTCAAGCAGACAGAAAGCTCAGAAGATACCCTGTCGGAATTCAATGATAAGCTTGAAGATGCACGCAGCAGGATTAACCAGATGGAACAAAAGCTCAGGATCCTTGATGAACTGGAGGATAACATATAGTTAATAAATGGTCAAAATATTATTTTCTTCAATCTGAGATTATTTATTACTTTGTGGCTTACTTAAAGCTCCTTTAATTTTGACCAAGACAAAGTATGTATTCGTTACAGGTGGAGTAACTTCTTCACTTGGTAAGGGCATTATTTCTGCTTCACTGGGTCGTTTACTCCAGGCTCGTGGATTCTCTGTCACTATACAGAAACTTGACCCGTATATAAATGTGGATCCCGGTACGCTCAATCCCTATGAGCATGGTGAATGTTATGTTACCGACGATGGTGCAGAGACCGACCTGGACCTGGGGCACTATGAAAGATTCCTTGATATCCAAACATCCCAGGCCAATAATGTCACAACCGGCAGGATCTACCAATCTGTGATCAATAAGGAGCGCAGGGGAGATTACCTTGGGAAAACAGTCCAGGTCATTCCTCATATCACCGATGAGATTAAGCGGAGAATAACACTCCTGGGGAAAACAGGAAAATATGACATAATCATCACCGAGATCGGTGGTACGGTTGGTGATATTGAGTCCTTGCCCTATATTGAAGCGGTGCGGCAGCTCAGGTGGGACCTGGGACATAACAATACAGCAATCATTCACCTGACCCTCGTACCGTTTCTTAATGCATCAGGTGAACTCAAGACAAAACCTACACAGCATTCGGTAAAAGTGCTGCTCGAAAACGGGATCCAGCCCGATATCCTCGTGTTGCGCACCGAACATCAGCTTACCAGGGATATCAGGAAAAAGGTCGCACTGTTTTGTAATGTGAACCTGGAATCTGTGATCCAGTCCATCGATGTTTCCACAATCTATGAGGTGCCGCTGCTCATGCAGGAAGAAAACCTGGACAAGACCGTGCTCAGCAGGTTGAACATGGAGGCAAAATCAAAGATACATCTGGCCCCCTGGCGCAATTTTGTTCGAAAATTGAAAGATGCCTCCCGGGAAGTGAATATTGCACTTGTCGGAAAATATGTGGAATTATATGATTCCTATAAATCGATTCTTGAATCTCTTACACATGCCGGGGCGCTCAATGATGCAAAAGTGAATGTTACATGTCTGCATTCAGAAATGATTTCACCTGAATCAGTCGCCGAAGACCTTGGAGGATATGATGGAATACTCGTGGCTCCGGGATTTGGCGACAGGGGGATTGATGGGAAAATATTCGCAGTGCAGTTTGCCCGGGAGAAAAAGATCCCGTTTTTCGGCATCTGCCTTGGCCTGCAATGCGCTGTGATCGAATTTGCAAGAAACGTATTGGGATACCAGGACGCCCACTCCACAGAAATGACGCACATTACTCAACACCCGGTGATCGACCTCATGGAGGAACAAAAGGGTGTGACTGAAAAGGGAGGAACCATGCGTTTGGGTGGGTATGCCTGTGAACTCGTTGATAAATCACGGTCACAAAAAATTTATAAAAAGAAACTGATCCGTGAAAGGCACCGGCACCGGTATGAATTCAACAACGATTTTCTTGCAGATTTTGAGCAGCATGGAATGGTCGCAGCAGGGATCAACCCGGAGTCCAATCTTGTGGAGATCATGGAACAACCAGATCATCCCTGGTTCCTGGGTACGCAGTTTCATCCCGAATACAGCAGCACAGTGCTGAACCCGCACCCCCTGTTCATTAGCTTTGTAAAAGCAGCCCTTGAACATGCTGAATGAACCCCTTCACTTTTTCAATTCACCGAATTTACACGGAGTTTTGTAATTAATACCTGATTATTTGCACTAAAACATTACTTTTGTGGCTGCAATTCAAAAGATTTTATAATGGACAGAAATTCTATCATCGGTATAGTACTTATCGGTGTGATACTTGTCGGATACAGCCTGATTACCAAACCTGCACGTGAAGCCCAGATGGAGGCTATACGGAAGCGTGATTCCATTGCCATGGTGGAAGAGATGAAGCGGCAGGAACTTGCAAAGGAGCAGGACCTGGGCACAGACCAATCGACACAGCAAGCCGAGGTAGCCGGTGCCGCGACGGACAAAGATTCAATACTCTACCGTCAGCAGGAAAGGAATTACGGTGTATTCATGAGCGGACTGCAGGGAGAGGAAGATTATTATACACTGGAGAATAAACTCATTAAGCTCGAACTGGCTACCCGCGGTGGGAGACCCTACAGCGCCACGCTGAAAAAATACCAGACACATGATTCGCTTCCGGTTGTGCTTTTCGATGGTGACTCATCGCAATTTGATCTTCAGTTTTTTGCTGATAACAGGAGGATCAACACCAGTGACCTCTATTTCAAACCCGGCACTTCCCAAAAAACACTGAATGCCTCAGAATCCAGCAAAAGCATCACCATGCGCCTGGATATTGCCGATGGTGCCTATATTGAATATATTTACACACTTCATCCAAAAAAATACCTGGTGGATTTTGATATCCGCATGGTGGGCATGGAGCAGTTCCGTACAGACAATGTAACCTACCTGTACGAGATCTATTTTCCGTCCACGGAAAAAGGGTACCAGAATGAGAACAACTATACAACGCTCTATTACAGGTACAGGGATGGCGACATTGAGAAGTTCAATATGCGCTCCAAAAAATCAATCCAGGAGGAAACTGCACTTACACAACTGGAATGGATTGCTTACAAGC
>CAZOXI010000208.1:0-6263 GCA_964583445.1 uncultured Bacteroidaceae bacterium
TTAAACCAAGTGAAATGAAAAGGGACAGTGAATTTATGAATCGCTCAATTTAGGAATCAGTTATATTGGCTATAAAAGCAAAGAGATGGGGATCAATCAATTTAATGATACTGCCATCCTTATTTCACTTGAGCCAAATCTTGAAATTCCAGAATTAATTGTATACAACTCAAAATCCGGTAATCTTGAAACTGCAAGTACATTGAATATTAGTCCTTCAGAGATTAATCGCATGCCATCATTTTTTGGAGAGAGGGATATACTCAGAACAATCCAATTAAAACCTGGGGTGCAAATGGGGAAAGAAGGCAGTACCGGCCTGGTGGTCAGAGGAGGAGGACCGGATCAAAATATGTACGTCGTAGATGGCGTACCTCTTTATTATGTTCAGCATATGGGAAATCTGTTGTCGACTTTCAATGCCGATGCAATAAAATCCGCAACGATTATAAAGGGAGGATTTCCTGCACGGTATGGAGGAAGACTTTCTTCAATAACTGATATCAGAATAAAGGATGGAAATAACAAGGTAATGAAAGGCTCCTTCACACTGGGAATGATTGCAGTAAAGGGATATTTGGAAGGCCCGATTAACGATAAAACCACCTACCTGCTTTCAGCAAGAAGATGCAATCTTGATCTAATTACCCGCCCCTTGTCGTTATTGCAATCTGATGGTGAAGGCATGGCTGGTTATACTTTTTATGATGCAAATCTGAAAATCAGACACCAGGTTGACCAGAAGAATGCACTTTATGTTAGCTTATTTACAAACCGGGATAAACTATTTCTAAGGTTTTGGGATAATGATACCATTGCAAATAAGGATTATAATTTTTCAAACATACTCCATTGGGGGAACTACTCTGCCACTGTAAGATGGAATCATGTTTATAATAGCAATCATATTGGCGACTTCTCTGTTTCACACTCCTTTTTTAACTATTCCCATAGCATCAAGTTGAAGGCAGAATCACAGGATAATCCACTATTTAGTCATGAAGTATCAAACGGCACTTCTATAAATGAATCTATAGCAAAATATGAACACAATTATTACTTCAACAACAAGCTGACATTGAGGTTTGGAGGAGGATTAGCGTTGCATCACTTCAACCCTCACAAAAACATTACTGGTGATAGTATACGTAACAACCCTTCTATTATACCGGAACTCAATGGCTACCTTGAAGTGATTTACTGTCCAATACAAAGAATAAAACTTAACCTTGGATACCGACATACAATTCAATTGATGGAGGGCAATTGGATGTACACTCCAGAGCCAAGGATTTCATTGCTGACACGAATTATTCCAGATCACCTTAACCTGTCCATTTCATATTCCAGAATGAGCCAAAATGTACACCTTATCTCTGATAACAGTGGTGGGATCCCCGTTGATATTTGGTTGCCAGCATCAAACACCCTGCCACAGGAAAGCTCTGATCAGGTAAGCCTAGGTATTTCTCATCACTTTGCTCCAAAATATGGCCTGAGTCTATCGCTGGAAGGCTTCATAAAAAAGCAGAACAATCTCGTTGAACTTCGACCAGGAAACAACATCCTGTATGTTCTCAATAATACTGAGAAATCGCTTTCAACCGGGGGAACAGGATCTATTTACGGACTTGATTTTTCCCTGGAAAAGAAACGAGGTTCATTCACGGGTTGGATATCATATATGTATATTATCAATCGAAGGCAATTTGACGATATCAATCAAGGGAAAACTTATCCATATATTTATGATAAGCCTCATAATTTAAGTGTGATAGTAATGACTAAACTTAGCAATAGAATCAGATTATCAGCTTCATGGCAGATCTCCAGTGGCAATTTATTTACCCTGGCCGAGGGGGAATATACCGTACCAGTCATTTACTTTGGTGCTCAATCAATTAATGGAGAAGCTCATCTCTATGGAGAGAAAAATTCCACGAGACTTAATCCCTACCATAGATTGGATGTATCCCTGGATTTTCATAAACGCCTGATAAACGGTACACGCATTTTCAATATAAGTTTGTATAATGCATACAACAAACAAAACCCCTTCTTCCTGTTTTACATGAAAAATGATAATGGAGAAAGCACGCTGCGCCAATTATGTATGTTCCCATTAATCCCTTCATTGAGTTACAGGTATGATTTTTAGAGCAGTCATTTAACTGAGAATATCTCCTAAATTCAACATGGAAGACCTCCTAATAGTTTAAAGATTTATTAAAACCTAGAACAAACCTAGCACAAAATAAAACGCCACTTACAAGGATTAATTTGTAAGTGGCTGATTTTCAGTGTAGCGAGAGGCGGAATTGAACCGCCGACCTCATGATTATGAATCATGCGCTCTAACCATCTGAGCTACCTCGCCATCATGTTTTTAAGATCGTGCCAGGAGTGAACTGACTTGCTGTATTCGGGGTGCAAATATACTATTTTATTTGAAATTGAAAAGGGCTATCAGGCAAATTGTATCCTGCGCTTACTAATGGTAGATATTTACAATCTCTGGGGCAAAATTTTCAACGCAGCACAGGCTGTTGTGCACCCATTTCCAGCAACCTTTGTTCAAGTTGCCTGCGCAAGGCAGTCATCTTTTCCGGCATCTCCGCTGAAAGGTCATGCTGCTCCCCGGGATCCTCTACAAGATCATATAGTTCCCAGGCACCGGGTTGACCGGTCAGACCGGCATCGTACCAGTGCATTACTTTATATCGTCCGTCCCGCATGGCTGCACCCGGAACCATACCACTTCCTTTGTGATAGTGTGGGTAGTGCCAGGTAGCAGATTGCGCTGACAAAAGGGTGTCAGGATGCAACATCACAGGAACCAGGCTTTTTCCGTCGGTCGCCAATGGAGTGCGGTCCACTCCTGCCACTTTCAAAAATGTGGCAAACAAGTCAGGGGTGGATACTACCTGCCGGGACACAGTCCCGGAACGGATCACCCCAGGCCATCGCATCACCAGCGGAACCCGTATTCCTCCTTCATATAGCCAGCCTTTCCCCTTCCTGAATGGGGTTTGTGCTGCATACGCATGTTTAGCGCCATTGTCTGAATAGAAAACCACCAGGGTCTGCTGTACTTGGTCTGCATCTTCAAGATATTTCAGGATCCTTCCCACGCTCTGATCCATATGTTCCACCATAGCTGCCATCACGGGGTGGTTCTCCGGCCTGTCTGCACCCTCTTTTTGCCGGTACCATTGTACGCGGCTTTCCGACTCCATCAGAGGATCATGGATGGCATTATGTGAAACTATTACAAAAAAAGGATCTTTATTGCTCTGTTTCATAAAATCTATAGCCAGGCTTGTGATGGTATCTGCATTGTGGGGATCATCACTGGGTTGTTGCCACGCTCCTATTGGTAGGGACTGTGAAGGCTTGTAGGTAACAAAATGGGCATCAAAGCCCTGCTTATCAGGATTGTATGGCAATGAACCCGGTGGCACTTTCTCCTTGCTGAGGTGCCATTTACCGAAGATTGCAGTGCGGTAGCCCTCCCCTTTCAGTATCTCAGCGATCGATTCCTCCTCCAGGGGAAGGTACTTTTGCCAGTCGGGCTGCCTGAGTAGTGTGGTGGTATCCTGGTTTCCTGCAATGAAATCAGTCAGATGAAGCCTGGCCGGATGCTTTCCGGTCATCAGCGCTGCCCTCGTAGGAGAACAAACAGCTGCAGCAGAATACGCTTCAGTAAAACGAAGCCCCCCTTCAGCAAGCGCATCCACATGCCTGGTCCGGTAATAATCGGTCCCATAGCATCCCACCTGGGGTGTACCAAGATCATCAGCCAGAATGAGCAAAATATTGGGTTGCTCCGGATCACCGACATTGTTTTTTTTATCTGCGGACTGACAGCTAAGCAGGAAGACGATGGGAAACAACAGGCTCAGCATGGAAATATGGAAGATTCGACTCATATTGTTGAAGATATGTAAATTAACAATATTTGTACCTGAAGATATGAAAATTCTCAATAAAATTATAACTTTAATGTCCAATGCGGGAGTAGCTCAGGGGTAGAGCATCAGCTTCCCAAGCTGAGGGTCGCGGGTTCAATTCCCGTTTCCCGCTCATTGATTAACAGAGACTTAGCTGATACACAGATGAGGTCTCTGTTTTTATTTTCAATAGAAAGCATATGCAGTTTAGGTAGACGGTTGAATGCAATATTGCCTGGTGCTTATATTCCTCCGGCTAAAGCACATTCGGGACTTCCGCCCAAATCTCATTGCCCATGCCGGGCACACCACACATAAAACGGGCCCCTCACCGGCATGGCGAGGAGCCCATCATTAAAATATTCTGCATACTACTGATCGAAAAGTCAGGCTATAATTCCTCTTCGGTCATGAAATAGATGCTCTGATTATAACGCTGTTGCGTCTCTTCAGAGAATACTTCGAATGCCACTTCATAAGTAGTTCCCGGAAGCAACGGATCTGTGGGATTAATCTCTATTTTCCTGTTGTTTTCTGACCATTCATAGTCAAAGGGTATGTCTAAATAGCCATCTCTTTCAAGCGACAGATAAGACATAGCAGTATCCACAGGAACCGTGTACATCATGGTGATGGATGCATCGGTCTGGAAATCCATGACCGGTATGCCATCTTCGTCAAGGACATTTGCCGACACCAGCCCGAGGCGTTCACTGGACTTATACCCTCTGACGTACATGTAGGTTGTATTTTTTACATTTACCCAACCACTTTCATAATAGGTGTAATCATTTAATTCGTGGTCTATTGTTATCCGGACATTTTGCGGTACATCCTCTAGGATGATCTTGCCATTTGCGTCCGTGGTCCCCTCCACCAGTGAGTTCACGCTTCCCGTGGTAATGGTATATGGGAAATTCACAGCTGCAAGAGGATATCCATTTGGCTCCACAAACCTGAAAAGCGTTATTTCATACTGTTTATCGGCCAATGGCTCTAAATAGTAATGATCTGAAAGAACCATTTCCATTCCGTCACTGCCGATGAGCACTAAATCAGTTCCATAAATCTGATCCATGTCAGTTGAATAGCCGGGTTTGGATAAGATCAGTGTGTAGTCACCAACCATAAATTCGCCCAGGTTAAAATAGCCGTTCTCATCCGTGGAATCAACGAATGACTCTTCATTGGTAAAGAGTTCAACCTTTGCATTTGCCAGGGCCTGCGTGGTTTGACCATCAAAAACAAATCCTTCGATAATAATAGATACCGAATATTTGTCGCATGCAGTTAAGGCAAGCAAAACTGCGAGAAAAAGAAACATTTTTTTCATGATGAGATTTTTAGGTAAATACTAAAGTCCAATATTATGAAAAAAACGCGACGGCATGAGGTCACACCCTATTTATTTATTGAAGGGCACCAATAGCATGATGAACAGCCTTGATTATTGAATAAGAAGCCGGATCATTACCTGGAGCGGTCACCGATCACTTATGCTGAAAACATGCTCCTCAATAAATCTACCGAGCTGCTGATACTTCGCGAAAAGTGTATTGTATATGGCAGCACGTTCGGGATCAGGAAAGTACTCTTTCTCAAATCCGCCACCCATGTTCTTCTGGGCTGAAGGAACATCTGAATACAATCCCGCAACCGCAGCTGCAGCCATTGCTGATCCGAGTGCCGAAGCCTGCTCTGTTCTTGCCACTTTGATCGGCATATTCAGGACATCTGCCACAATCTGCATAACAAAGGGTGACTTTTTGGCAACACCACCCATGGCAATAATGCCATCGATCCGTACTCCTTCGGCAATAAACCGATCATTGATCATCCTGGACCCAAAGGCAGTGGCTTCCACCAGGGCCCGGAATATCCGTGGTGCATCCGTACCCAGAGTGATACCTGTAAGCGCACCCTTGAGTTTTTGATTGGCATCGGGCGTTCTTCTTCCATTGAGCCAATCCAGGGCGACCATGGATGATTCTTCAGGCTTGATCTTCGCGGCCTCCTCACTCAGTTTTGCAATGATCCGGCCCGCCGTCTCCTCCTGCATGCGTTCGGTTGTCGCATCATCCAGCCAGTCAAAATCGGCAATGATCTCTTTGACGGGCCACATCAGGATATTTGAAAACCAGGCATAAATATCACCGAAAGCAGATTGCCCTGCTTCGAGACCAACCATGCCCGGTAAAACCGAACCATCCACCTGTCCGCATATTCCGGATACCAGTTTATCGCCGAATTGTTTTTCTTCAGCCACCAGCATATCGCAGGTAGATGTACCCATCACCTTGCTGAGATAATAGG
>CAZOXI010000209.1:0-3087 GCA_964583445.1 uncultured Bacteroidaceae bacterium
AATATGAGGAGCTTTACCAGAAAGGCAAAGAACGTTATAAGGAACTGTTGTGGAACGGATCATACTTTAACCAGCAGGTCGAAGTGCCCGGTGGCATACCCATGCCGGAAAATCAGATACAATCCCGGGCTGAGCGCAAGGAAGACATGCCAAAATACCAGGTTGGCGAGGGATGTCTTTCCGATCAATTACTGGGGCAGTACCTGGCTTTTATGTCAGGCCTGAGATATATCATGGATACAGCGGTAACGCAGGCAGCCCTTGCTTCGGTGTTTCAAAACAACTACCGGGAGCAGGTAAGGGATGTAGCACATGTTCAACGGGCCTTCGCTGTCAATGATGAACCCGGACTTGTAGCCTGCAGCTGGCCGGATGGAAACAAGCCGGACAATGCTTTTCCATATGCAGGTGAGGTGTGGACCGGTATCGAGTACCAGGTGGCCGCTTCACTGATCTTTTCAGGTCTATTAGATGAAGGACTGACGATTACAAGGGGCGTACGCTCCAGGTATACCGGTTCAAACAGGAATCCTTTTGCTGAGATCGAATCAGGACGCTATTCTGCCAGGGCCCTGGCAAGTTGGGGCGTATACCAGGCCATGGCCGGTTACCAATATGACGGGACACGCAGGGAAATGCAATTTTCGCCGGCAGAGGATGTATTACCGATGCGCTTTTTCTGGTCGGCCGGATCGCGGTGGGGGACCCTGGAAGTCTCCCGGGCAGAAATCAGTCTCACCTGCCTGCACGGTTCGCTGGAACTGGACGAACTGGTGCTCTCAGGCAAATCATTTTTCGTATTTCGAGAATTCCTGCCATCGCACGACGTGGATGTAAGCTTTCACAACGGGTCTTTGCAAATTGGATTTAAGGACGGCATTTCGCTCGCTGAAGGAGAAACGTTCAAAATGGAACTTTTCTAGCCTACCTACCTACCTGCCTACCAACCTACCTGCCTGAATGGTTACTTTTTCTCCACCAGGTAGCTGTTCACGCTCTTCGCAACCCTTCTTCCACTGGCAATGGCATTTACCACGAGGCTGGCACCCGTGATCGCATCACCCGCTGCAAACACGTTCTCAATATTTGTCTGGTGTTTTTTACTGACCCTGATATTATTCCTTTCCGAAAGATCAAGCCCCAGGTCTGTAACCAGCCCTTCCAGCACCGGGTGCACAAATCCCATCGATAACAATACAAGATCTGCCTCGATGGTTTCTTTTGTACCGGCTACTGCTTTCATGGAGTGGCGCCCGTTTTCAAGTTCCCATTTAACCTGTTCGATGTCTGCAGAGACCACTCTTTCCTGAAACCCGTTGAACCGAACTGTTGAAATATTCCATCGGCGTTCACATCCTTCTTCATGCGAGGTAGAGGTTTTCAGGATCTTTCCGTAATAGGGCCATGGGTTGTCAGGGGTTCGCTTCTCCGGGGGTTTGGGCAGGATTTCAATTTGTGTGACACTCTTTGCTTTCTGACGTATGGAAGTTCCTACGCAGTCAGAACCGGTATCCCCACCTCCGATCACCAGGACATGCCGTCCTTCCGCACTGATATGTTCGTCGTATGGTATGGTCATGCCATCCACAACCCTGTTTTGCTGGGTAAGGAATTCCATTGCGAAGTGGACGCCGTCCAGGTCTCTTCCGGGAATAGGAAGATCCCGCGGTTTCATTGCACCGATTGTAAGACATACAGCATCATAAGAATTGATAAGCTCTTTCTGGGAAATATCCCTGCCTGCCATCATGTTGCATTTCACAACCACTCCTTCTTCTTCCATCAGGTGTATCCTGCGATCGACCGTGTACTTATTCAGTTTAAAATCAGGAATACCATAGCGAAGCAGTCCGCCTGGTTTCTCATCCTTTTCGAAGAGGGTGACCGTGTGACCTGCTTTATTCAGGAGGTCAGCAGCAGCCATTCCAGCAGGACCTGAGCCGATAACGGCTACGGTTTTCCCGGTGCGCTGTTTCGGGGGCCTGGGTTTGATGTATCCCTCGGCAAAAGCTTTTTCAATAATGGCTACTTCATTTTCCCTGATTGTTACCGGTTCTTCGCCAATATTGAGCACACAGCTGTGTTCGCACGGTGCAGGGCAGATCCTGCCTGTAAATTCCGGGAAATTATTCGTGGAGTGAAGCAGGTCGATCGCTGCTTTCCAGTCGCCTTTGTATAACTTATCATTCCATTCCGGAATCAGGTTATCCACGGGACACCCCCACTGGCAAAAAGGAATGCCGCAATCCATACACCTGGATGCCTGCAATGCCCTGTCTTCAGTATTCAGCGTCTGTTCAACTTCACTATAATCTGATATACGTTCACGAATGGGCCGGTTCCCTGCATCCTTCTTTGCCACCTTCATGAATCCTTTAGGATCAGCCATAATATTCTTGTTTTCTGTTTGCTTCTTTGTAAAATAACTGTTCGCTGGAAATCCTGTCAGTCAGTGGATACATGTTCCACATCTTTCTCAACTTCTGATATACGCTTGTTCAATTCCGCAAGCTTCTGTTCCTGGAGCACTTTCTTATATTCAAATGGTATGACTTTCAAAAATTTCGGGATGTACAGGTGCATCTCAGAAAGAATTTTTTCTGCGATCTTACTGCCGGTGTGCTCATAATGTTTTGAGATCAATTCCGTCAGTTCCCTGATATCGGACTGTTCATCCAGCAGGGAAAGTTCTACCATACCCATGTTACAGTAATAATCCACATTTCTAGTCTCGTTCAATACATAGGCGATTCCGCCGCTCATCCCTGCAGCAAAGTTCCGCCCGATCTCACCCAGTACGACAACACGACCTCCTGTCATGTATTCGCACCCGTGGTCACCGACACCTTCCACAACTGCCGTGGCGCCGCTGTTCCGCACTGCAAAGCGTTCGCCGGCCATTCCTGAGATATAGGCCTCGCCTTGTGTAGCACCGTAAAGCACCGTATTGCCGATAATGATGTTCTTATGTGCTTCAAATGTAGAGCCCGATGGAGGCACCACGATGATACGTCCGCCTGATAGGCCCTTTCCCAGGTAATCATTGGTGTCCCCTTCGAGATAGAACTCCATTCCTTTCGTAAGGAA
>CAZOXI010000209.1:3187-6251 GCA_964583445.1 uncultured Bacteroidaceae bacterium
CCAGGTAATCATTGGTGTCCCCTTCGAGATAGAACTCCATTCCTTTCGTAAGGAATGCACCGAAGCTCTGCCCCGCGGATCCGGCAAACCTGCACTTAATGGTACCCTCGGGCAATCCTTCGGAACCGTATTTTTTAGCGATCTCGCCCGAAAGCATAGCGCCGGTAGTACGGTCTGTATTCCTGATGGGCAGGTGGATGGTCACCGGTTCGCTCTTTTCAATTGCCAGGGCGGCCTTTTCGATGAGTTGCCTGTCGAGGATATTCGCGATCTTATGCTCCTGAGGTTCCTGCCAGCGCAATGGATTTACTTTTGCCTCTTCTGGCATGAACATCAATGGGGACAGGTCCAGTTTTTTGCTTTTCCAGTTAGAGATATTTTTGTCTCTTACCAACAGATCGGCTCTTCCGACAATATCCTCAAATTTCTCGAATCCCAGTTCAGCCAGGTGCTCCCTGACTTCTTCGGCAATGAACCTAAAGTAGTTTTCCACATAATCCGCACTGCCATTGAAACGTTTCCTGAGTTCTTTGTCCTGCGTTGCCACTCCAACCGGACAGGTGTTCAGGTGACATTTACGCATCATCACGCACCCAAGGACGATCAGTGCTGCAGTGGCAAATCCAAACTCTTCCGCTCCCATGAGTGCTGCCATGACCACATCGCGACCATTTTTCATCTGTCCGTCGGCCTGGAGCACCACTTTTTTCCGCAGGTTGTTCATCACCAGGATTTGCTGCGTTTCGGTCAGCCCCATCTCCAGCGGCAGACCTGCATGTTTGATCGAAGAGCTCGGACTGGCTCCTGTACCGCCCTCTGCTCCACTGATCGTGATCAGGTCGGCCGATGCTTTGGCCACACCTGCAGCAATGGTTCCTACTCCCGTTTCGGAGACAAGCTTCACACTTACCTTCGCATCCGGATTCACGTTTTTCAGATCAAAGATCAACTGTGCAAGGTCTTCAATCGAATAGATATCGTGGTGGGGCGGGGGAGAGATCAGCGTAATCCCTGGTATCGAGTACCGGGTCCTGGCGATGATCTGGTCCACCTTGTGTCCCGGCAATTGTCCGCCCTCCCCGGGTTTTGCGCCCTGGGAGATCTTGATCTGTATTTCGTCTGCATTTACCAGGTATTCCGTGGTAACCCCAAATCGCCCGCTGGCTACCTGTTTGATCTTACTTCTTGCACTGTCACCATTTTCAAAAGGTTTGAACCGGGCCGGGTCCTCACCCCCTTCGCCGGTATTGCTTCTTCCGCCAATCCGATTCATGGCAATGGCCAGCGCTTCATGGGCTTCTTTGCTGATGGAGCCATATGACATGGCACCTGTAACGAACCGTTTCATGATGTTCTCCACGGGTTCAACTTTCTCAATGTCGATGGGTTTCTTTTTATATTCCAGCATCCCCCGCAAGAATCCGGGTAATTTGGTATCCCGGTCAACAATGGCACTGTATTCCTTGAATTTATTGTAATCGTTGTTGCGTGTGGCCCACTGTAACAGGGAAATCGATTCAGGATTCCATGCATGTAATTCACCGTACTTGCGGTAGTGATAGATACCTTCGGTCAAGGGACCGTCCAGTGGTTCAGGATAAAATGCATGTTTATGCGGCATAAGCGCTTCCCTGGTGAGTTCCTCCATACCGATGCCGCCAATTCTCGAATAGGTCCCTTCGAAGTACTTATCAATAATGGTTTTGTCGATACCTACCGCTTCAAAGATCTGTGCCGCCCGATAACTGCGCAGGGTTGAGATACCCATTTTTGAAAGAATCTTCAATAGTCCTTTCTCCACAGCATGCAGGTAGTTCCATTCAGCACGGTCATAGTCCATCTGTATCTTATTTTCCCTGACCAGTTTTTCTATGGAGGAAAAGCACATGTAAGGATTGATGATACTCGCACCATACCCGAACAATAATGCGAAATGCATGACCTCCCTTGGTTCTGCCGATTCGACGACAATATCGATCTGCATACGCTTCCGGGTATTGATCAGGTGATGATGAACCGCTGATACCGCCATCAGGGATGGAATAGGAGCCTGTTTATCTGAAATGCCACGATCGCTGAGAATGATGTAGTTCTTTCCTTCATCAACCGCTTTTTCTGCAGCTTCACAGAGCTCATCGACAGCCCTTTCAAGTCCGCCGGCACCTTCTGATGCTTTGAATAGCATCTGAAGCGTTGTGGATGCAAAACCCTTATAGCTCAATCGCTTGATAATCTCGAAAGTTGTGTTTGAGACCACCGGTGTCTTGAACTTCACCAGTTTAACATGATCAGGATGTGTTTCCAGCAGGTTGGTCTGTGTGGACCCGAGGTAACCTGTGAGCGTCATCACCAACTCTTCCCTGATCGGATCAATGGCCGGGTTGGTCACCTGGGCAAACAGCTGCTTGAAATAGTTAAAGAGCCTGTAGGGCCTTTCAGAGATTACCGCGGGAGGAGCATCATTGCCCATTGAACCGGTAGGTTCCTTGGCAGTTGTCGCCATGGGTATAATGATCTTCTCAATCTCCTCGGAAGTATAATTAAACGTTTTTTCATAAATATCGTGGGCTTCGCCAATTCCTGCAGGAGCTTTCTGACCAGTTTCTATTTTCTCCAGGCTCACCATGTTTTCCTTGATCCAGTCTATATAGGGATACTCATTGGCGAGCTCTTTTTTAATCTCAGGATCGTACTTGATGGTCCCTTCTTTGGTATCTACGAGCAATAGCTTGCCCGGACGGAGCCGCCCCTTTTCACGAATCTCTTCTGCCGGGAAAGTCTGTACACCGACTTCGGATCCCATCACCATGATATCATTTTTGGTGATCAAGTACCTGGAGGGACGCAGTCCATTCCTGTCCAGGGTTCCGCCTATATACCTTCCGTCAGAAAAAATAAGAGACGCCGGTCCGTCCCAGGGCTCCATGAACGTGGAATGGTATTGGTAAAATGCTTTCAATTCCCGGGAGATGGGATTTTTTTCGTTCCACGATTCCGGGATAAGGATCGACATGGCGTAGGGAAGGGATTTTCCGCTCATCACCAGGAACTCCAGGACATTGTC
>CAZOXI010000210.1:0-6246 GCA_964583445.1 uncultured Bacteroidaceae bacterium
TTAAACAAGCTATCTTTTATCTTTTTTTGCACAAATCGCTCGATCTAGGTTTTAGTCAGGGTTGACTGATCCGCCGGAAACTCAATCACTTCCTCCTGGCGCATCAGGGGAACATATTTTGGCCTGTGCTTAAAATATGCATTCGCCCGTATCTTTTGCTCCGTAACTCCCTCTCTGAGCAACACATCTTTTGCCAGTGGAGCCGCTGAATCAATATACATATCATTGCTGTAAGGAACACCGTAATAATAATCAAACCCATGTCCGGTGGGCAAATAGGCAGTCTTATGTCCAAGATGCCACTTCCCGATACATGCAGTGGCATAATCCTCTTCTTTTAACAATTTCGCAATGGTGTTTTCGTATTGAGGTAATCCATTTTCACTACGGGGAAAAAGCACCCCGGTGATGCCATTCCTGATGGGTAAACGACCGGTTAAAAGTGCACCGCGACTTGCTGAGCACACAGGCGCTGCCACGTAAAACTCCGTCATTCGCATACCCTCCGAGGCCATCTGATCGAGGTGCGGGGTTTGTATGGTTGGATGACCATAACACCCGGCATCGCCATATCCCATATCATCGGCAAAGATGATCACGAAGTTTGGCTGTTGCTGAGAGAACAAGACAGCAGAAAACATGGCTAACAAAAAGGAGCTGATTAAAGGTTTCATCAATAAATGTATTTAAGTTATAGTGTTGATTTACTATTAGTTGCAAGCTCTATTTTTTCTCAAAGTGCATTCATTGTCCTCCTCTGTCGGCCTCTTGCTGGCTTAGTTCTTAATCAGGTTAAATACACGATCATTAATCTTTATTAAATAGTTTCCTGATTCAAGCGATTCAATATTGATTGTATGATCATTACTCTGACCTGCTCTTACCTTATGACCGCTTATTGTAAAAATCTCATAATCAATTCGCCCATCAATTCCTGAGACATAAACCCTTTTGTCTGCGGGAACAGGGTAAATTGTGATGCTCTTTTTCAATGATTCCCTGTCAGAAGTCAGCGGGTTAACCTGCACCTTAAGGAATACAGCTGAAGTATTTCCGAAACCATCATCAGCCTGAATTTCAAAAACATTTACTCCCTCGTCCTCTGCGCGTGGAGTCCCGCTCATCATTCCTTCCGGATTTACCGTTAACCAGGCAGGACCGGAAATTTTTGTAAATGTGAGCACATCATTTTCCGGATCGGATATATCCAATCCAATCTCAATGGTATCAATATAATTAGAATCAACCATTGCATCCGGATAATAAAGGGTATCTCCCGACCATTCCGGTGATAAATTATTTACCTGTACTACTTCAACTTCAACGAATACTACTGCATTCCGTGTATTCCCATTTCCATCATTGGCTTCCACAACAAACCAATTTTCTCCTTCATATTCATCTCCAGGCGTTCCGCTTAGCGCACCTGATAAACTGATGGACAACCACTGCGGACCATACACTTTTGAGATGCTGATCTCATCCCCTTCCGGATCGCTAACATCCTTTCCAATTTCAAGTTCGCCGGTATAGATTGAATCAGCTTTCGCGCCTGGCAACACCATCGTATCTGACACCCATTCCGGGGCAAGATTAAATCGGTTAATATCCCTGCTTACAGATACGTAATTTAACAGCGGCGAATCGCCTTTTATCTTAATGTAGATATCATCTTTCCCATTAAACATCGCATCGCTAGCAGAAAAATCTATATACCGGTACTTAGGATTGGTTTCTCCAGAATAGCTATATGTCTCGCCCAATTTCCTGCCGGAAGCAGAATTATAATATACCTCAATGGTGCAATTCGAATCAATATAAAAATAGGTGGTTATTTCCACGGGATTGTTACTGCCATAAAGAAAGTCTTCATCTTCAACATCAATATGATATTCATTGGTACTGGACCGTGCTCCGCTAATTCTCCTGGCGTCATAGGGATCGGTGCTAAACATGTTCGCATCTTCCAGGGTGAGGTTTTCTTCATCGAGTACCAAACCCTGGTGCATCAACCAGTTTTGATTTGCATCGGTAACTGCAAAAGCTTTATCAAAGATATTGCGCTCCAGAATCACATGGGTATCATGGAAAAAAGCATTTGGTAATTCATCAAAAAGTGATTCCCTGATTGCCACATCTGCATCTGCTTCAATTTTGCTTGTGATCAATCTGCTGAACGTAAAAGCATTGTGCTGAAGGCTTCCTTCACTCATTACTTCATTACCAATAACACCACGCTTCCCTGATCCGCCCAGGGAACTTTGCTGTGTAATGACTTCCCCCGATTCAATGAAATATGCCTTGTCTGCTGTTCCCTCGGTACCTGCGACCCAGAGGTTTGCTGTTCCGCTAAAATTTTCATCTCCCCAAATTCCATAACTTCCTGTGCGGTCTCCCTGGTTATTAATATTACCAATTGGGAGAACCAGGGATATGTCGGAATTACCTGAAAACCGATAGGCCCGCTGCAATTGTTCACCACCGATCATAAAGCCAATAGCCGTTGAATTATCAGCCCTGAAAAATTGGTGGGAGGCATGATTGAATATATTAAAGACTACCTGGTTTGTTGTATTTTCCAGCCAGATTCCGTGCAAATACTTACCACAATATCTTTTCAGCACTGACGTTCCTGAAGTTCCTCCCCCAGTATTCGGACAATTATCCATTTTCAGATCCCTCCAGAAATCCGGTTTTAAATGAAAATTCTCAACCCGTCCACCGTCGCAATTCTGCACATATATTGTTTTATTTAACCCACCCAGGAAGCAATTTTCAAGCAGATGATCATCTGCATTTACGAAGTTTACTGCCTGGTAGGGATTTGACAACATGCAATCTGTTATATATGTTCCATATCCCGCTCCCCTGATCGTAAACGGATATTCATATAATGTTTCCGGAAGGATCATGTCTGCATGTTGAGACGGGTAGTAAAAAGTGAGACCACGAACGCCGGAATTAGCTTCCAAAGTTATAAATGCCGCACCATCCGGATTACCTTCACCTCCGGTAACCTGGATCATGCTGTGAAAATCTCCATCCCTGGATTTGTGTCTGCTCCCGCTTGCACCCCTTAGCTCGACACCACTCGATAAAGTATAAGATCCTGAAATATCGAATCTTCCATTAGGTACAAAAACAATTCCTCCTCCATTTGTGTTGGCGGCATCCACTGCAAGGCTGAAAGCATTGCTGTCGTCGTTACCATCATTGGCAACGGCCCCATATTCAGTGATATCAAAAAGATCGTATTTTGCGGGCTTCCTGACAATGCTCAAATCTTTGGGTGGCAATAAAGGTGCAGCTGAGTATCGATCATCTGTGACATCATTCTTTATTGTAATCAATGCAGTAGATGTTGAATTATCAGTAAGGTCCATGCCATCTGCAAATGTTGATCCATACACCATTGCACTGCTGATATTGCTTCTGAACTCAATGTCGCTACCGGTATTTATAAACTCACATCCTATGATCTTTAGGTTACCTGCACTACTCACCTTTCCATCAAAAATACAGCTACCCAAACTGAGTCCTGCACCAGCATTATTTTGCACCGATAGGCCCTTGCTGACAAAAGTGCAATTGTTTGCTTTAATACCTAAGTTGCCAGTATACAGATTCTGAAGAGCAGCAACAGAACCTTCCAGGTAGGAATTTACAATTTTGAGTCCTTTAGCAGATTTAATCTTTAGTGCAACTTTACAACCACGAAAGTCCAACCCGGAAATATCGCCATGAGGATTGTCTCCAGTAATGCCAACATCAAATTGCAGTCCGGTATTCATTTCCCAAACCTTACATTCTGTTAAGTGAAATCCATCCATTTCCCGGATATCAATGCCCAAACCGTTGGCTAAAATAAAGTTCGCATAATCACCTTTGGCAAGAAGATCTCCTTGTAATTCTGACCATTGCCAGAAATCCGGTCCGAATATTAATTTATCGAAACGCGAAACAGCATAGCTCTTATCTGCAAAGAAACCAGTCTTCAAAGCGGTACCCTGGATGTTATCAATAAAGCACATGGAGGCACTGCTCATATTCACTCCCTGGTAAGCATTCACCAGGGTGATATTCTCTATCGTTATCGGTCCACCGGCCGAAGCTATGACAAATGGATAAGCTACGATATTATCCGGCGTCTGTTCCGGATGCCAGAAAGTAAGGTCCCTGACCCCGCTCGAACCGGAAACAGTCAGAAATGGTGCTCCTTCAGCATTCCCTCGTCCGTCATAAATCTTCAACACACTTCCAATTTCAGGATCAGATGCTGAAAGTGGTCGCCATCGCCCGCGCAATGTTACGTTTGATGGCATATTCAGTCTTCCATCCAGCCTGTAATGTCCTTCTGGGATAAAGACTGTACCTCCGCCTGATGCTCCCACAAGATCTATTGCTTCCTGGAAAGTGTTTGTGCAATCCTCATTCGACGGATCGGCAGGAAGTGGATTTTCAAATCCTACATCATCCACTGATATTGCTGCCAGTATAACATCTCCCGTTGGAAATCTTACATCCTCAGGAATCGCCCTCCAGCTAAGCTCCATTGGTATATGATAATCTGCCCACTTCATGGCCATCGCCTCACTTTCATCTTTGAAAATTGAAGCATCCAGGGGCATATTCATGACTTTCACCTCACCAATCCAACCATCAAAAAAACGAGAATCTCCAGTAATGGAACCGATTGAAACAGGTGCATCCAATGAAAAGTCTGCATGAGTTATCGCACCGGTAATTGAACTTCCATTCTTTGAATCCCAAAACTCATAAGTATTGGCGCTTGCATTATAGTTAAAAGCATAAACCACCTTATCCCCAATTTCAAGGTCATAGCCGCCTTTATTCAGGGTATTACCTCCAAGATATGCCTGAATACTGCCCCCACTGCTAAAACGTAATCCAAAACCCTGACCTACAGTAGTAGAGTTACCAAACATATCACTCCAATTATCAACGATGCCATTCAATTGAAATGCTATAAATACGCAAAATCCTCCTGTGCCTGAGGATTGATCCAGCCAGACATCAGATTCTTCAGCACTGAACAATTGCAGCGCACATGCCGTATCCCTGAAATCTAACCAGGATCGTTCATCACCAGCCCCAAGCGAATAAAAGACGCTATCATAAAGTGCCACGGCATTATTCCCGGATCCGCTTTGATCCACCCATACAGTTACAACATTGTTTGCATCAAGCACCACACTTCCCGAAACTTCAGCATCCAAATGCTGAATGAGTTGAGCATTTGAGTTGAAACACAAAAACAATAATGCGCCTACCAGTTTTCCTGACCTGTATTTCATATTTCAGGTTATTAAAAAATAATAATTCCTTAAACAGTTGCAGCGTCTGACATTAATAAATCCATGTCTTTATATTCCCTGTTCCATGGAAGCTTGTTCATCCGAAGAATTACTACATAATTATTTCTGCTTACGTCCTATCGCAGGCGCCATGTCTTCCTGGGCTGGCAGAAATGATGCCAGCTTCCTGATGATATTGGCATATTCCTGGTTATCGGTCTGGTTCACCCATTCATTCGGATCCACTCCCCTGTCATAAAACTCGCTTGATCCGTCGGTGTATCGTATGTAGCGGTATTCATCCGTTCTTACTGTAATGTGACTCTGATAGGCAGTAAGCGCAGGATATTTCCAGGCAGCATCACTGTCTTCCAACAGTGGTACAAGCGAATGTCCATCCACATGATCCGGGGTCTCGATTCCGGCCAGTTCCATTATCGTCGGATATACATCCTGGAGACTAACCGTTCGCCGGGAAATCTGTCCGGGTTTAGTAACTCCCGGCACATGAAACATGAGCAGGCAATTTGTGGCCTCCTCCCACAAGGTTCCTTTCTGCCAGTGTCTCTTCTCTCCGAGGTGGAAGCCATGATCACTCATCAGCACAACGATTGTATTGTTTTTATACGGACTGTTCTCCAGGGCATCCAACACCCTGCCCATATGGTAATCGGAATAAGTGGTGCTGGCCAGGTAGCCCTGTATAGCCTCCTTATATTGATCAAATTGCCGGACTTTGGAATATACACCGTCCTTGATAATACCCCTGGCCATCTCTGGCAGGTCATCAAGATCATCCTCTTTTAATGGAGGAAGCTCGATCTTATCAAGGGGATACATATCCAGGTATTTCTGGGGCACATACCAGGGCATATGTGGATGAAATAGTCCGCAGGCAATAAAGAAAGGCCTGTCATGGTTCTTCTTCAAT
>CAZOXI010000211.1:0-6240 GCA_964583445.1 uncultured Bacteroidaceae bacterium
TAAACAATTTACATCACTTTTCCTAATTTTGATTATAGATTTTTAAGTTTAATGTTATATCAGTAATGAAGTACAAATCTACAATTAGTTATTAAAAGATGCGCCAATTCCTTTGCAAGTTGCGTCAGCCGGTCATCTTTTTACTTCCAACACCTCTACCGTGATCAATAAAACGGAAGAACCAGGAATACATTGCCTGTCCCCAAAATTTCCGTGTCCCAGGTGGGGAGGGATCAGGAACCTCGCTCTTCCTCCTTCACGCATCAGCCGCAATCCCTCCTCGAGACCGGCCTCGATATTTCCTTTTCCCGCGATAATTTTCTTGGGGTCCGCGGTATCGGCTGCGTAACAGACATTGCCATTCAGCAGGCGTGTTTCATATGCATATTTCACCAGCCTGTCTTTTTCTACTGGCTGCCCGGTGCCGCGACGCAAAATTTCATACCACAGTCCCGTGGAAGTTTCGGTCATCTCCCATCCTGCCCTGTCGGCAAAAGCCATCATATGATCGCGATGCCGCTCCCGCATGTATTGATTGGTTTCAATGAGTGACCGTTGCACAGTTTCATCCGGACCTGCATCATTCTCCTGGACAGGTGGTTTACAGGAGGTCAGCAACATGAATACAGTAAAAAGAAACGTGTAAATGTTAGCGCAATTCATCTTTAAATTCAGAAAGGACAGATTCAAATTTTTTGATTGTTTTCTCCAGGGGCAGGTCGTATTCACCTCCAGCGGCATTGACATGTCCTCCGCCCCTGAAATATTCGGAAGCCATTTGATCCACAGAAAAATTTCCCTTGGAGCGCAGGGATATTTTTACATGGTCCTTCTTCTCAATGAACAGTGCTGTTACGCGAATTCCCTTGATAGAAAAGGGGATATTCACGAACCCTTCTGTATCCCCTACCTGGTGATCAAAGCGTTTCAGTTCCTCCATGGTAAGGCTGATATATGCGGCGTGAACCTCAGGTAGCACCACCATTTTTTCGGACATACAATAGCCCATGAGCTTCATTCGGGAAACAGAATAGCTGTCATAAACATTGGTAAATATCTGGTCCTTGTCGATCCCGGCCGTTACCAGTTCCCCGGCAATATTGAAGATCTCGGAATAAGAGGAACCGTACCTGAAATTCCCTGTATCTGTCATGATCGCAACATATAAACAGGTGGCTATTTCTTTGTCCAGAAATCCTGATCCGTCTATCTCCTGCATTAACAAATAGATCATTTCTCCTGTAGAGCCCCGCCATGATTCCGATATTGTGATGTCTGCAAATTCTGCAGGATTTTCATGGTGATCAATCAGAATCCGAAAAGCATCTGAAGATTCGATGTCCTTTTCAAGTTTCCCTATGCGCCCCGGATCATTGAAATCGACAAGAAAGATCGTAGCGGCATTGTGAACCGCTTTCCTGCAGGCATCCCTGTTTTTCTTATAGGTCAGGACCATTTCGAATCCTGGAAGCCAGCGCAGAAAATCCGGAACCTCATTTGGAATGATAACGGTTACAGGAACCCCCTTTTTTTTAAGGTACAATGCCAGTGCTGAGCTTGATCCGATGGCATCACCATCCGGATTGATATGGGAGATCACCACTACAGGATCTTTCTTCGCTATGATCGATTTAATTTTTTGTTTGGCTTGCTTATTCAGCATTATACATTAACAATTAAGAGGTTACCCTCAGATGAAACAGCAAAAGTAAAAAATATATCCATTGGGCTTAACAAAACTGATCTATATTTGTTAATGCGTCTATATCAGAAAAACGTAAATACATGACTGGAAATTTCACATTTACAATGATCAAGCCCACTGCGGTTGCGAAGGGATTCACCGGCCCTATCCTCAATATGATCAGCGAGCACGGATTCAGAATTACTGCGTTGAAGAAGCTTCAGATGACCAGGAAGGATGCTGAAACATTTTACCTGGTGCACAAGAATCGCCCCTTCTATAATGATCTCGTTGCTTTCATGAGTTCCGGCCCGATTGTAGCAGCTATCCTTGAAAAAGAAAATGCAGTGGAAGCTTACCGGAAACTGATCGGCGCGACCGACCCGGCCAAAGCTGAGGAAGGTACCGTCCGGAAATTGTATGCAAAGTCAATGCAGGAAAATGCAGTACACGGGTCTGATTCGGATGAAAATGCAGTCATTGAAGCCAATTTCTTTTTTGCTGACAGGGAACGTTTTTAGCAACAACAACCCGGGTTCACCAGGGTTACCTTAAGATTACATCGTCGATCACCTCTGAACCCGCAGATTCATTCAGTCGCATGATAATATCCCCCTTGATCAGGGAAAGTTCATTCCGCATCACTGAAGAGTGGAGCTTCACGAAAAGCTTGCGATCCTTCACGTAAATTGACCTGGTAGCATTGGCTACAGTTTTTCCGAGAAGCGTATACCATGCCTTGGTCAACCGGTATTCGGACAGGCCCTGCTGCAAGTTATTGGCCCGCACATAATGATCCAGCAGGGATCCTATTTTCTTTTCTTTTTTTCGTTCCATCGCTAAGACTGGAGGGAGATTCCCTCGTTAGTGATATTAAATACACGGTGTTCTGCCGGGATCTCCTTGAGGATGTTCATCATTCTTGTTTCGTTTGTATCGGTAATAAAAATCTGACCGAAGTGGTTTTCAGCCACCAATTGAATGATTTGCTTTACCCGGAATGCATCAAATTTATCAAACACATCGTCCAGCAAAAGGATGGGGGTGTTTTGCATGGTTTCCTGCATAAATTCGAACTCGGCCAGCTTAAGTGCCACCAGGTAGGTTTTCTGTTGTCCCTGTGAACCGGTTTTCTTGAGTGAATGCGCTCCCAGTTCCATGTTGATATCATCTTTATGGATACCCGTAGTGGTATATTGAACGATGAAGTCCTTCTGTCGTGAGGTGTGCAATGCACCTTCAAAATCTTGTTCCAGTAATTGTGAAAAATAGTTAAGTTTCACTTCTTCCTTGTTCCCGGAAACATGTTGATAGAACCGCTGAAACACCGGGGTCAGCCGTTCCACAAATTTGCGGCGGGCATTAAAAACAGGCTCCCCATACTGAACCAGTTGCGTATCCAGCACATCCAGCACTTCGCGCCCGGTTGCATTCGTGCTGTTCTCTTTCAGCAACCTATTGCGTTGCGTCAGGATCCTGTTATAAGAGATCACATTTTCAAGATAGATCCTGTCGTACTGCCCGATCACTCCATTCATCCACTTACGGCGTTCTTCACTTCCCCCCTGGATCAGCACATAATCTGCAGGAGAAACCATGACCAGGGGGATCAACCCGATGTGCTCTGCAAGCCGTTTGTAATCTTTCTGGTTGCGCTTGAACTGCTTTTTCTTGTTTCTTCGGATACTGCAATAGATCGTCTCCTCTTTTTCCTTGCGGCCAAAGACCCCATGGATCACCGCAAATTCTGCATCATAAGAGATGTTCTGTGTATCTACAGGGTTCAGGTTGCTTTTACACAAAGCAAGGTAATGAATGGCATCAAGCAGGTTGGTCTTCCCTACCCCATTTTCCCCAACAAAGCAATTGATCCTGGGGCTCAGCTCCAGGTCAGCCTGTTCGTAATTCTTGAAATTTATGACCGAAAGTGTAGATAAATGCATGATGAAGTATTCGCTTCAGCAAATGTAAGGGATATTGAATGAAAAAACGAGATGCGCACTGATAATCGCATAACTTTTTCGCAAGAATATGAGCAAATTTGGGAAAAACCATTACATTTGCGGTGGTTTTAAAAAATGTAAAAAGAACTTAGCAAATGGCCAAGAAACAAAAAGAGGTTCAAGGAGATAAGAATCTTGGTAATATTGAATCTGCGCTTACGCGTACAGAGGTTTTCATCGAGGACAATCAGAAGATGCTCACGAACATACTGTTGGTAATCCTTGCCATTGCATTGCTCATCATTGCTGGGAACCGGTACATCCTGAAACCAAGGAACATGGAGGCAGCGGCAAGCATGTATATGGCAGAACGGTATTTTGAGCGCGATTCATTTAACCTGGCGTTGAATGGATACGGTACTTTTCCCGGATTTCTTGACATCATGAACGAATATGCAATCACAAAATCGGCAAAGCTGGCTGAGTATTATGCGGGTATTTGCTACAAGGAACTAGGAGATTATGCATCTGCTGTTGATTATCTCTCCGGTTTCAAAACCAGGGACCTGATGGTTGGTGCTGCGGCACAGAGCTCACTCGGTGATGCCTACACCGGTCTCGGCGAATATGACAAAGCTGTCAAGGTATATCTTGATGCTGCCAAAAAATATGAAAACAGCTTTTCCACACCGATCATACTGAAAAAGGCGGGTATCGTCTACGAGGAGCAGGGAGCGTTGGAAAAGGCTCTTGAGATATACCAACGCATCAGTAAGGATTATCCCGAATCAGCTGAAGGACGTGAAATGGAGAAATACATCGGACGGGTACAGGGACTGCTCGAAACAGTGTAAAAAATATATTTACCAGATGAACAAAGTATCAGCCCCTTGCTGATACTTTTTTTTTCAATCTTTTTCAAATTTATATCTATGGCTACCAGTATAAAGAATCTTTCCTCCTATGATCCGGAAACCGTTCCGGATGCATCGGGAATGAAATTTGGAATCGTTGTTTCGGAATGGAACGAAGAGGTAACCGCTGCGTTGACGGAAGGAGTTGTTGAAACGTTGAAAAAACACGGGTGTCCCCCGGAAAACATTGTTGTCATGCCCGTTCCCGGAAGCTTTGAGCTCACCTTTGGTTCAAGGCTGATCGCGGAGAAGCATGCATTGGATGCGGTGATTGCCATTGGCTGCGTAGTCCAGGGAGAAACCCGTCATTTTGATTTCATCTGCCAGGGGGTTACCCATGGTATCGCGGAACTGAACCTGGAATATGACATTCCCTTTATTTTCGGCGTACTCACGACCGAGAATCAGCAGCAGGCGCTGGACCGGGCAGGTGGTAAACACGGCAACAAAGGCGACGAAGCTGCGGTCACAGCGATCAAGATGGTCGGGCTGAAATCGCGGTCTGTCTCAAAATAATTCCCCAAAAAAAATACGAATGTGGAGGTGCAGGGACTCCGACATTCGTATTTCTTTGCTGGTACTGTAGCTATCCAGGTGTTTAGCGCTTTTTTCCCTTACTTTTTTGCAATTGCTGTTGCTGTTTGGTCATCTCTTCCAGGCGTGCCTGCCATTTCGATTTCTTCTTTGGCTTGGCCTTCCGCGAATTGATCTTCTTAAGTATTGCTTCTTCATCCGTAAACTGCTTGAACAGGAAGTTCTGTCCCAGTGTAATTACGTTTGCAAGGAAATAGTAATAGGTCAGTGCTGCTGAGAAATTATTCAGAATAAACATGAACATGAAAGGCATGATATACATCATGGTTTTCATTCCCGGCATGGCACTGGTCGATTGCGTCTGGTTATTGATCCGCATACTGAGGACCGTGGTGACAGTCATCAAAAGGGTAAACAAACTCACATGATCGCCATACATCGGTATGGTAAAAGGCAGGTCGAGGATGCTATCATAGGTAGACAGGTCATTGGCCCACAAGAACTTTTCACCGCGCAGTTCAATGGATGACGGAAAGAAGCGAAACATCGCAAAAAGGATAGGCATCTGCAACAGCATGGGCAGGCAGCCTCCCAGCGGATTGGCCCCGGCCCGCTTATAAAGGTCCATGGTGGCCTGTTGCTTCTTCATCGCATCCTCTTTCTTCGGGTATTTTTCATTGATCTCATCCACCTGGGGTTTCAGCACCCGCATCACCGCCTGAGATTTATAAGATTTGTATGTAAGGGGAAAGAGTGCTGTCTTGAGAATGAGGGTCAATAACAGGATGATGATCCCATAATTATCGATGGAACGGCTCAGCCAGTTAAATATGGGAATGATCACGAATTCGTTCAGCCACCGGATCACTGATCCGCCTACGGTTACGAGGTTTTCAAGTTTCCACTCCTCGTATTTTTTGAGTGTCTGATGATGGTTTGGACCAAAATAAAATGCCATGGACATGGTCTGGTCGTTGCTCCGGCTGTAGGGCATATCGATTTCACTGGAGAAGTGCCTGATATATTTCCCCGGATCGTCGAACCGCTCATTCATCATATAGGCACTTTCAAAATGGTCCCTGGCGATAAAAACTGCTGAAAAGAACTGGTGCTTGTAAGCAATCCATTCCAGTTGTGTAAGTGCAGTTTCCTCCTGGATTGATTT
>CAZOXI010000212.1:0-3795 GCA_964583445.1 uncultured Bacteroidaceae bacterium
CTAAGCCTGCTCAATGAAGTAAGATTTCCAAGTTCAATTGGAATAGCGCCTGATAGTCGATTGTTGAATAAGCTTATTTTTTCAAGTTTAGACAGGTTGCCCAGCTCTCCCGGTATTATTCCGGTGAGTTGATTTGAATTCAGGTATAACTCTTGCAAGTTCATTAGATTTCCAAGTTCTGAAGGAATGGATCCAGAGAGGCTGTTGTTGTATAGATCCAGTAAAACCAAGTTCTCCAAATTACCCAGAGCAGGAGGTATTGAACCTTCTAAATGATTATTATAAAGCCAGATATATTGCAATTCGGTTAAGTTTCCCAGCTCCGATGGAATTGGTCCTGTAAGCATATTATTTTCCAGCGACAAGTCAAACAGGTTTTTAAGATTTTCTATGGAGGCAGGGATGGGTCCGGAAAGTTGATTTCGGAACAGATTTAAAGAGGTTAGATTGGAGAGTTCGCCGATCCATTCGGGAATATTTCCTGAAATCTGGGTATCGAAAATATATAAACCCTGCAATTTTTCAAGTTGTCTCATGCTTTCCGTAAGAACACCGGAAATGCCATTTCCCCCCAGGATGAGCGTTTCCAGTTTCGAGAATGCCCCTATTTCGGCGGGTATTACTCCGGAAAGGTCATTGTAAATGAAACGGATTTCTGTAACATGATAATTTGATGTGGTTATCCCATACCAATCTTCCACATCTGCGTCTGTTAACCAATTACTGTTATTAATCCAGTTTGTACCTGAAAGTGAAATATATAGCGAAAGGAGTGCATTGTATTCTGTGTCGAGTACACCATTGGTTGTATTTAAATTTAAGACTACAGATTTACTACTGAGTAACAAATCTGGAAATTCCGGGTTGGATATCTCGCAAAAATATAATCCCTGATCATTATTGTTTATGATCATGGATGGGCCTGTCTGTCCCTCTAATGTGTCACCATCATTGAACCACTGGTAGGAATTTCCCGTTCCGTCTGTTGAAACTGCGAGAGTTGAAGTTCCATTGCCATTGTCTGTTCTTAATGCTGCACCAAGCTGCTTTTGGGGGGCATAAGTAAAGCTCAGGTTTGATGGGGGAATATTTACCTGCTGAAGATCTCCAAACGAAAGCTCATTTTTGCTCACCCACAGGTAAGTCAGATAGGGCAGTCCTGACAAATCTGTAAGTCCGGATAGATTATTGCTGGAAATGGTGAGCGCAAACAGGTTATTGAGGCCATTGAACTCAGCGGGTAATTCGCCGCTCAATTGGTTTCCATCTAATTGGATAATCTCAAGTTGATTTAAGTTCCCCAGAGTAGCAGGAACCTCCCCGGTAAGTTGATTGTTCATGAGCTGGATATACTCCAGGGAAGTCAGATTCCCAAACTCTACAGGAATGGAACCTGATAGTTTGTTTCCATTTAAAATGATATCGGTCAGGGATTTGCATCCGCCAATAGCAGGAGGAATAATTCCACTCAGTTTATTTTCCGAGAGCTTGAGCATATTCAGGTTATCTAATACCCCAATTTCCTCTGTTAGCGTACCTTCTAAATTATTAGCCTGGAGACTTAATTCTATTATTTGGCCATATTCAACAGTGACACCTTCCCAATCACTAACCGGGCCTGTCAACCAGTTAGAGTTATTATTCCAGGATCCTCCGTTTGTGGAATTATAAAGGGCTACAAGAGCCAAAGAGTCTTCTTCACTTACCACAAAAGATGAATTGTAGTTTGAAAGAATCTCTTCAGCACTGAGGCATCGGTTGTATAGGAGCAGTTCGTCGATACAACCATTGAAAAACTCCTTATTGTTGATCATAGCCGGGGAAAAACTCCCAATGCTGAAACCATGAGGCGGGAAGTACAACTGACTCTTAGACGCTGTAGTCTGATCAGTAAGTTGACCATTGACATAAAATGTCATTTGGCCAAATTTAAAAGTGAATGTTAATAGATTCCATGTATCCGGAGCTAAACCCCAGGCACCGGCAGATCCAATGAAACCGGTTTCATCAAAATACCCGGCCCCGGGATTGGGTTCTCCCAAATCGTTTGCATACGAAAACCCGAAATAATGATAGGGGAATACAGATTCCGTTAAACTATATGGAAAGCAGAGGAGCTTGGCATAAGCAGTCTGGGTGCTGTTGGCTTTAACCCATAATGAAACAGAGTATTCTGATTCATATGTGTCAGTAAATTGATAATCAACTGAAATATAATTATCTGTGCCGTTAAATGAAAGGGCATGTCCTGCAATGCCAAATCTGTCTTCACATGGAACAGCGCCATGATTAGTCCCTGTATTGCCATTTCCACTTAAGTCGTCTGCTGAGCCATTTAAAGGATAATAGGCTACCAAACCATTCAACGGCACCTGGGCCCGTATGCATAGTGCAATTGCAAATAATGATAAAATGAGGATAAACTTCTTTCTCATGATATTAAGTATAAAAGTGCTGAGAATCCCAATAACAGGTTTTCTAAGTATAAATGCTAAAACGACAAATCTGACAGATCAATCCCACGGATATTTAACTGGAGATGATCTGTAACCGGATTTGGGTAAGCCGAGACTGACAATAGTACCCACTCAGCTTTCTTTGTTCCGGATGCTACATAGATTTCAAAAGGCTGCTCTGCTCCCGCCGTTGAGCTACCTGTTCCACTATGGGTTTGGTGTGTTGCCTGTCCTATGGAATAACTTACCAAACCTCCGCTGCCCAGCGCATTGCATGCTGCAGCGATTGCACCATCCTGCGCCTGGATTCCTGCCAGACCGGGCCCTATCAAGAATAAGATACCTGGTTTAAGTTGTTTGATCTTCATTATGGTTATTATTCAGTTTACGCTAGTTGACTTTAAGTACCTTCAATATGCTCTTTTCTTCCGGGCCGATAACTTCGACCAGGTAGAAGCCAGGATTGTAGGATTGCAGGTTCAGGTCAATGATCCTGCTTCCATGGAAAATATTGATCAGCAATTGTTTCCCTGACATGTCACTTATTCTGACCTGCACTTCGTCAACTTCCCGACCAAGATCCAGTTTTAATGGTCCCTGTGTGGGATTCGGGTAATAATGGATTCGGGCAGCCGGATCAACCGGAACGGAAACGATTCCAGTAACTACATAACATGAAGATGAAGCAGTACAGCTGTTCTGAGTGACTTCTACTGCGTATATACCGTTTGTTTCAGGGGTGAAGCTTTTGCCTGTTTCTCCCGTGACAAGATTGCCTGTTGCACAATCGATCCACTGGTAACTTGCATCATTTGCATTGGCAATCAGCAGGGTTCCATCCCTGGTAACGCTGGTATCAACTTCAATAATACCTATGAACAATTCGTCTGTGGTACTGCACCCGAGTTCATTGGTTACTGTTACTTCTATGGTGGTATCTTTGTCCGGTGTTACGCTGTCACCATTCGACAGCCCGTTATTCCATGTATAGGACGTACCTCCTGAGGCTTGCAGAGTTACACTCTCTCCCGCACAAATATCCTGGTCAGCACCTGCATCTGCTTCAGGAAGCGGATTTACGGTAACAGTAACGGTGTCGGTATCCGTGCAGCCCATGTCACTGGTCGCTGTTGCGATGTAATCACCGCTGGCTTCAGGGATAAATGGCACATCGTTGGCCACACCCTGGTCCCATGCAATGGTTCCGTCGCTGGTGGCTGTCAGAGTCACCTCATCTCCGAAACATGCAACTGCATCTTCCCCGGCATCGATCGTCGGCAAAGAATTTACGGTAACAGTAACGGTGTCGGTATCCGTGCAGCCCATGTCACTGGTCGCT
>CAZOXI010000212.1:3895-6240 GCA_964583445.1 uncultured Bacteroidaceae bacterium
GTCACCTCATCTCCGAAACATGCAACTGCATCTTCCCCGGCATCGATCGTCGGCAGGGGATTTACGGTAACAGTGACTGTGTCCTTCAGAGTACAGCCGTTGCTATTTGTAATGGTCACATGATAGTCAGAGGTGGTACCCGGAGTAAAAGGATTGCCATTGATCACTCCATTGTCCCATAGGTACGATGTTCCTCCGGTGGCTGTCAGGGTAACTTCCTCACCGTAGCATATGCTTTGGTCTTCTATGTCCGAAACAGGCAGCGGGTATACCTCAACATGGATCGTGTCGTAGTTGGATCCAAATGCGTTTGTTACGGTTACGATGTAGTCATCAGAAACCAGAGGTACGAAATCCACACCATCCGTAATGCCATGATCCCAGCTTATAGAGTAGTCTCCATAAAAGTCGCCGGATACCGAAAGAGTAACAGGTTCTCCCATACAGACAGACTGATCAGCGCCGGGGTAAATTGTAAGTATGGTATTCTGGTCGTAGGAGAATTCCTTTTCACCATCCAGGAAGTAGAGACGGGTTATGGTTCCGTCCTCTGAGATTACTTTCAGCTTGTCATCTACTGCGATGATTCCTGCAGAACGTTCCATTCCTATCTTATCCACAATGGAGATACTTGCCCCGTTTACGGAGATGATATCCTTCAGGAAAGATGAAACCATTATTCCCTCGGGGAGGGTCGATATCTTGCGATAGACCTCATCCACCAGGTATACATTTGAAATGACGTGTGCGTAAGTTGCATTGGCAGTGGGCATCAGGCTGTATAATATTATCGTGCTATTGTCCTCGGCAACAACCTCAAATCTCAGGTCCTGGTGAACCAGTGATGGTTGAAGAGTTCCCTCAATATTCACTGTGTTGAGCGGGACTGCTTCGTCATCGGGATTCAGGATCGTCAGCCTGGCTCCATTTGGGACCTGGATATTTCCGAGTATGATTGTCAGGTCGGTTCCAAAGTCAAAGCCACTGATGATTCCATTTGTACCGGTTACAGATATGGTATACGCTGACGAGGTCAGGATTGCATCGTCACTCAGACCCTCCGGCGTTACTTCCAGGTAGTAACGTGTGGTATTGTCGCCATCAGCGGACCGAACCTCCATGTAATCACCATCCTGGAGCACATCGGCCTGGGAAAGCTCATGTCCGTCTGATGCGGCTGAAAAAGTAATGATCTGGCCGGGATCTTCCAGGATGATATGGTTCAGGAATATGGAAACCGTGGTTCCTGTAATTACTCCACGGATGCTTTCATTCATGGAATATCCTTCTGAACAAACGTAGATCGCTGAGGTAATAGTCGAAGAATGCGAGGTAATCCTGTCAAAAGAATGGCTCCCGATATCATCGGTCACGTTAATGATGGCTTCAGGGAATGGCACTCCATTTTCAGTATTGATAATGCGGTTTATTTCCTCCCATTCACTATCTTCCGGGCCGATGCCAAAGGAACCTTTAAAGATGGGGTTTCCCGCGTTATACTCCGGCTTTCTTATGTAACTGGAAGTTGAGATCATTTCGGAACCGCCGACTATGGGAGTAGTACCGTCACCACTTCCAAAAACATCAATCAGAATAAAATCATTGGGATCATTAGCCGGCTTGTGTCCATTACGAATTGAATCACCTCCGTATCCTATCAGTTTGAACAGATAGTAATTAGCACGAGAGAATTGAAGCACACAAGTTCTGAAATCATCTATGATCTCACTCCAGGGATTATTGGCAAAGTCAATATCAGATTCAAGACTGGCGTGCCAGGGATACCCACTCGTGTTAGTGTTACGAATATCAGCAATGACAAAGACATCTCCCGGTTCTACAATGGGATCGGTAGCTATATCAGAGACGGCAAGCCCCGGGTATACCATCCATTCTGCCTCATTCTGCCATTTTAAGCCGGGGATGTATTTCTGGTAGCGTCGGTCATAATCCCCTGTACCGGAAAGGCTGGTGATCGCCTCAACGGGGGAATTGAAGTTTCCACCAACGATCATGTAATTAGCCAAATCCAAGAGTTGATTGGAAGGGTTGCAAATCTCCAAAAACCCATTTCTACCCTGGTCTCTATAAACGAATTGAGAAATGAAAGGTTCCGCCTGGAAGTACTGAATATCTTCAACCTGCTTCTGCTTATTCAGAATCAGCGTGTAAGAGTTTGTGGTGATCCCATCCTGGGCAGTAACAGTAATGTGCACTTCCTTATCTTCAGGCAGTCCCCGCAGATTGGTGGCCCGACGGATCTCCACCCGTGCATTGCAATCAGCAGGATTTGCTGAGAATACAGGGATCCCCTCATAATCTGCGGGCACATCTATAGTATATGT
>CAZOXI010000213.1:0-6183 GCA_964583445.1 uncultured Bacteroidaceae bacterium
CGATAAACGCATGGAAGCCCTCCAGGGCGTTTGCTGAGAAAGTCAGCAAAACCTAACTAATCTCTGAAAACGCAACCTATTGACATTGAATTACATCTTAAAGGTAAGATGAGAATCAGGAAATCAAATATAGCAATTGGAGCTGCGTTATTGCTTTCCATCTGTACAGTAAATCTTCACGGTCAGGGCGAAAAACTCTTTGACGATTCATTTCTCCATGAAATCCGCTTCGTACAATTGGATACTACACTCTGGGATGGAAGCAAAGTATACCAGATGGTAAGCATGTCAATTGATGGTCAGAATCTGGACAGCATAGGTATCAAAGAAAAAGGGAATATTTCCAGGAATGTTCCCAATTTAAAAATCCCCCTGAAAATAAAGACTAATAAATATGTGCCAGGTAAAAAATATGATGGAATAAAAGAGTTCACACTGCACAATAATTACCAGGACCCAACCATGCTGCGAGAGAAACTTAGCTATGAGCTATGTGAAAAACTGGGACTATATACTTTGAGAACGGCCTTCGCGAAAGTATATATTGATGAAAAGTACTGGGGTCTATATACCCTCGTTGAAGGGAAAGATGAAATGTTTAAACTCCGCTTCGATGACAGGGATGCTGACGCCATTGAATCATTGGACTTTGGAACCATGTGCTTCATCTCGAATGACCCTGAAGACTATAGATTCAATAAAACAGGTCTTCCCTATTACAAATTGGAAAATGGAGACGAAACCACAGCATTTGAAAGATTCGTCATCATGATCGACAAGGCCAATAACACCCCTGATGATAATTATGTCGATGAAGTTTCAAAATATCTTAACCTCCCGCACTTTTTTCGCTACCAGGCAGTCAATGTCTATTTGATGAACTTTGACTCCTATATCGGATATAATGGAAACCAGATCTATATGTACGATACCATTGCGAACATATGGCAGATTATCCCATGGGATTTCAATGGCTCCATGAATTTATGGGACAATGGAAATGGAACACAATATGCGAATTCATATCCGTTGTTCCCGGAACGGATTACAAGTGGTTGTATTGCCGGCAAACTTGAAACAATCAGTCGGCTTAGAAAATACTATTTGGAGGCCATGTGCGAATTAATATATACATACGCAGATACGAATACCGTGTTCAGCCGGATTGATACTTTAAAAGATCAAATAAGTGCTGCAGTCTATTCAGATAGCCGAAAGATGTACACCAACCAGGAATTTGACCTCACTACGGAATATGGTTCATTTACTATTGATTACAATGACTTCGAAGGACTCAAAACCTTTTTCTCTGACAGGTATAAGCTTATCAAACAAAGCCTGGAGGACGAGAATTTCGATTGTGACAATCCGAACACCTCTTATATACCGGGTGAAGCACTACCCGTATTAGTTTATCCAAACCCTTCAACAGGAATAGTAAACATTACCGGAGGGGTGGTCATAGATCACCTGGATGTTTTTAATGTATATGGCCAACGGGTGGCCTCATTTGAAAACCCCTATTTTCCCGTTGATCTTACGCACCTGAAAGCAGGGATGTATCTGCTCCGATTTACTGCGAAGGGAATATCCCATAAATCAACATTAATCATCCATTAAGCGAAATGAAAACAAGCATTGATCATAGGAGCGATAAAAAGCGACCTTCAGTATATTGGACTATCCAATTTATGATAACCCTGATGCTGGTATTTTCTCCCGGTAATACATACTCCAGAGAGTATGATTTTGATATCGTGTTCCCCGATGACACATTAAAATATGGCTATGGAATAGAAGGCAGGCTAAGCCTTTTTAATTTTGATGACAATAAAGGAATCCGTTTCATAGTAAACGGTCCTGATCATCTTCTTTGGCGATTCAGACCAGACACATTATATGAATCCGGCCAAACAATATTGGCAATAAAAACATCAGGTGCATATTTTAATGGAGTGGTTAGTTTTGAGGTTATCGGAATCCATCATGACGATTCAATAAAGAAATTGGTTAATATTTATATCAAGGGAGAGGATTTCCATCCATCATATACAAGTGCTAAAGCTTATATGCAACAATCGCTTGACTACCTCATAAGTTATTACCCCGAGTTCGAAGAACAATTCAATCAGGCAGACACTACTGGACTGTTTTGCTACTATCCCTATCCATCGTTGGATATTGTCAAGCATACCGTCTTATTAAATAGGCATTGGAGGGCATTAGTACAAGAACACGTCATGGTACCTCCCTATAACTGGAAAAAAGTCTTTCTGTGGAATGAGGAACAAAACCTCTATTTCGGTTTGGAGATAGATACCCACGGTGATATTAGCCGGATTCCCTGTAAGGTGAAGTATTACTTTGAAAATATTAATTATCTGCCCCTGGAAATTATTTTAAGTAACAACACCATACAGGGAGGTAACACTATCAATGAACCGGTCGGCAGCTTCTCTACCACAGATAATTTTGATACGCTTTCCTATAGCTATCGCATAGTAAACAGGAATATGCCATTTTTAACCTCCCCTGAAAACGAATTACAGGCAGCTGCTGTGTTCAATTACGATTGTGACACTGTATTTTATATTGATATTCTTTCCATAAATGAAATCGGATATGGTCTGGTGCAGTCATTTGCCATTACTGTAACGCAAATACCAGTTCCGACTCAACAAGAATCCTATACAACGAAGCAGCTGGGTTATCGAAGAGATGGCAATACGATCTGTTTCAACACAGTATATGATAAGATTGAAATGTATGATTTGACTGGTAAAATGATTGGGTCAGGAACCGATACATCAACTTTACCCCTTGAAGGCATTGAGAAAAGGATAGTGATAATCAGGCTGTACCATTCTGTCTATTGTCGATCAATCAGGATATTGATTTGACAAACATAAGGGCTATTTAACCTTTAAAATAAATTCCCTGATTTCTTCCGGTTGAGCAGCCTGATTAAATGCCTGGACATATTCAAACCTGAGGGCCTCCTCCCCAGGCTTCTTTCCTTTAAAGGTCCATTCTTCCACTCCTTCACCCCCTTCCATCCCGGAGGATGACTGGATATAAACCCGGCTAATGGTATCTGCAACTATTGTATCCTGACTATTCACCCATTGCCAGGAGTAACCGGTAGACCAGTTTGCATCAAATTTGAAAGTATATTGCTCTCCTTTGGAAATTTTAACCACCGGAATACCTTCTTCCTTATCACATGCGCTTATGAAGATTGCACATAGCAATATCTGAAAAACATATTTTATCATTTCTTTGGGTTTTAATTGTATAAAAAAGAGCTTAATGAAGCTGCAAAAAGAATTTAAGATATCTAGATAAGTACTTTTCGATTACAAGATGAATTTTCACTGATTCCGGTTGCGTGGGAAATTCCTAATAGCATGTCTGATTGTGATGATTGAGAAATGCTTTTCGAATCACACAATATTCGAACGCATAAATAGCAATCATAAATAATCCAACTACCACAGGCAGGATTCCGCCAAATCCATATATCATGCTTAAAATAAATCCTAAATAATATTCTGGCTTATAAATAGGTATGAAAAGGGCTAAAATAAAAGTTAGTAATAAAAGATAGTTAATAAGATAAGATTCGTTAAAAAACAGTATTGTCAGGGCAATACCAAACAAAGAACCTCCAATAAAACCATAAATTTCTACGCTCGAAGATGTCTTTTCCTCATGGGCTTTGCTCTTTCTTTTTTGAATGATTGATAATGATAACCAGGTTGCTATCGGAATACTAAGAAGTCCCCACCAATTTGAGACCTTGGGCATATTTGTATTATGAAAAAAATGGGGTGAAGCTACACCTCCATCAAAATGTTCCCATAATGTAAATCCTGAAACAACAATAAATGCGATTAAAATCACCAGTAATTTTGTTTTTGAATTCAACTCGAAATACATATTTTCTTTTTTAACTGGCATCAACTATACAAAATATCTAATCGTATGGCACCCCATAAAATATGCCATATCAAATAATAGAATAGTCGAAGCAGGTACATAGTGAAAAAACCAAAGTTTTTAAAAAGCCATAGTTGCACAACATTCAACAGTAAAATATTAATTCCTATCACCGTAATCAGACCAACAGAACCTTCCAGCAAAGTAACCTGATACATCGGTTCAAAAACCACCGAAAAGCCCAAAATAATCAGTGTACTTAAATTCAAACCAAACCATCGCTCAAGTATTCCAGATATAAAACACAATAATGCTATAGGCAGCAGGTGAAATACAATCTCAGCTAAAAACCCAATGGCTGGATAGAAAAATATTGACTCCGGAAAAGAGATATTAATGTCGGCAGGTAATGGTGATGTCGTATCGAGAATAATAATTATTAACCCAAAAAAAGTTGCAAAGGAAGCAGCTAATAATAATCCTTTGCCATTAACAGGCTTCAGAAAATCTGCTCCCAGCTTATTACCCGCGTAATTCAAAATTATGTAACCCACAATTCCGAAAAGGAGTATGACCACCAACGGACTGAATCCCTTAAGGAATCTGCTGAAAACATCATGCTCTATGATCATGGATAAAAACGCCATGATTAAAGCACCTGCGAATACCAGGATATACAATATCAGACCGGTTCTGCTCCCAATATGTTTCTTGACAATTTCCATTTCAATAAAGCGATCCAGCCGGGAAACTACTCTTCAGGAACCATTTTGTGAAGATCATCAACAATATAAGTCGCACTGGTTCTGACATCTACCTTTATTGTCGTATCCGAGCGATTATATATCCCGAAATAAAGGCACATTTTAAAACTGAGTATTTCATTCCTATTAAGCGTTTAAAAAAAAAATAATACAGGAGCATTCCTCCTAATCATGAAACCAGAAATCCATCTTTACCGGGACAACCTTATATCCTTCTTTCCGCAGCAGCTGAATTAATCCTGATTCACCTGGAAGGTGACCCACCCCAACCGCGAAAAAGCAGCGCTGATCACTCATCAAACGCTCCATTTCCTTTAGCCATGACTGGTTTCTGACCATAAACATCTGCTCATAAATGGATTCATAATCTGATAAAGCGTTTTTAGTTAATGTGTTAATCCGGTTTAAATCAGCCGAAAGATAAGCGCTGATCATCTCTTCTCTAAGACTGTCATTCTCTCCCTTTTTATAATGTTCAATCTCAGCAAGGAGGTATCGAACCTGTTCGTCCGGATTTACTGCTGAAAGGATTTCCGATTCGTGCTCAAGGGTAGAAATTCCGCCAATTTTTTTATCCTCCTCCCTTGCCAGCTTCAAAAATTCTTCCTCATAGGATATTCTTTTTTCTCCAGGCTTCAAGGCAGCAATCAGGGAAGCCACATAAAATGGTTTCATATTTTTCACTGCAGCTATGGGAAACTTAAATTCATCCATGAAAAAACCGCTTACCAGGCTGTACTGATCATCAGTGAGTATCCTATCGAGAGAGTCGTCTTTCATCATGGCATATTGAAATGCTTTTTGCTGGTAATCGGGAATGGTCAGATCAGTTTCAAATACTACCATATCCGATCGCTTTAGTTGCTCAATCATCGTTTTATGCAGGAAAAAATCTGACGAATCAATCCCGTGAACAGTACCAAAAAGGTATGAAGATCTTTCCAGTCCGTTTCCGGTAATTCGCCAAATAATGGCATCAGGAAGGCAGGTCTCTTCTTCCTGTCCTGAACATTGCATATTAATAACAGGCAGGCAGCTCAGCAGAAACAATGCTGTGATCGAATTTTTGTTAAAGTACTTTGTCATGATGCTGATTATTTGATTAGGTTAATATTCTTTTCTATTCTCGGGGGATTTCGCCTGTATTTTACGGCGGGGAATCCCAGGATAATAACAGCATAAATAAAATCTTCCGGAGGGATTTGAATGATCTTCTTAATCTTTTTACTCGCAGCAATTGCCTGTTGGGAAAGTGATACAAAGCACGTACCGAGTTTATGGGAATGTGCGGATAACATCACGTGATAGGCTGATAGCAAACTGTCTTCATAAGCAGTTGGTAATAGTCTGTCGGTATGAAAAATCATAATTACAGGAGCGTCATAAAAAATATCACGGTCGCCATTTTTCAAGCGATCATAAATCTCTTCAATCCTCACAAAGAAATCCTTATCCTTTGCAGTCGCTTTGACCTTCGGAT
>CAZOXI010000214.1:0-6181 GCA_964583445.1 uncultured Bacteroidaceae bacterium
ATCACCGTCCGGGGTCATCTTGCAAAAGTACATGTTCGGCGAAACACCTGCTCCGCCGCTGTTCGGATCAGCAACCAGGGTATCAGGTCCCATGATCAGGGTATCGCCGTACAATCCCATCATGTAAACAGCGCTGTCTGATACCGGTTCAACACATACGCCGTAATCGCCACCATCCCCGGTACTCCCATAGGAGCGTAGCATCGTGCAGTTCCCGCTCGAATCAAACCTGGCAAGAAAGATCTCCTCCCTCCGGTCTTCTTCGTACCCGATCGAAAGCGTATCGAAGCCCATATCGCTTAAGTACATCCCGGTCATATAGACGCGGTCCTGTTCATCCACGCTTACATCAAAGGTTTCAGAAAAGCCAAAGTCACTCGTCATATTCTTCGCCCAGACGGTCTGACCGGCGCCATATTCAATATTTGAGCAACTGACCGCACCGCCGGATTCCATCACATGAAGCCACAGGAACTCCCCACCGGGACTATATTTTGCAATATAGGCACAACCGGTACCCGCTGCAGTAGATAAACTTTGGTTTGCAATCTGAATCGAATCCCGGAACGAACCCGATACATATATAAATTCCCCAGGGGGTCTGCAACCAGGTCTCCCTTTCCTTTGAAATACGGACTCGTAATCACCTGGCTCCATTTGTAGTTTCCCTCATGGTCAAATTTTAAAATAAAAATATCATCCGCCTGCGATGAAAAATATTCCCGGTCCTCAATCTTCAGCCCCCCGGAAAAATGACCCAGCAACACATAACAGCTGTCAATATCGCTCCAGCAGATACTGCTGAAATAGGAATTCCCGTTTCCGATGATATTTGTGGTCCAGTCCCAACCCTGGGCTTCATAGGATACATATTCACTTCCTTGCATTACCAGTGTTACTGTATCGGATACCATGCGTTCACATCCATTGTGCACCACGAAGTAATACTCCCCCATTGCCTCGGGATCCGCATCTTCGATCACAACGATTCCCCTGAACACATCGGGCATCAGCACACCATTGTGATATACCTCATAGACCAACCCCTGAAGGTTGGAACTGACATAGAAGCTCAGGCGGACCTCGTCATGTTCAGCATAGAATTCCACGGCATCATTTGAGTCGTAAAGGGTCAGTCCCTCATAGCGCCTGCCATGATCAATATCCAACTCCACGGTCCTCATATTATAACCATTGTGCACATCGCAATAATAGGTACCCAGGTCATCATCATCCTCCAGCTGTAGCATACATTCCGGGGATGTTCCGTCCTGGATCGTCAGCGTGTCCCTGTAAAACCGGTAACGCAGGAAAGGTCCATAGGGCTGGACATTAAAGCCCAGATCTGCCGGCGGACATGCCCCTGCCGTCATTTTATAATCTTCGGGCATGGGCGTAAAGCTATTTCTGATGGATGTAAAATCCGATTTCATTCCCCTGTTATATACCCAAAGTTCGTCGATGGTCAACCCCGGACCGTTCTCCCCCAAATTTCCGATAACCAGGTTGTTATCATTCGTGATGATTCCGCCAGATGCCATGGTTACAGGAGTTCCCCTTTTCCTGTCGATCACCATACCAAGTTCTGAATGATCAAGATATGCCAGTACCAGGTGCCACATCCCCGGTTGCATGGGGAGTCCTGATGCGCAGGTATATTGAATGCCATCCTCGCCGGTGACCCCGAAGGACAAATTTCCGTCGGGTTGAACATACAGGCTATAGTTGCCATGACCGCCTGGATCTGCGCCCGGCTTCGAAAGGACAGGTACGGTTGTGCCTGGCAATGCATCTATTTTCATTAGCAAAATGATGGAAAACGGCGCATTGAAATCGAGATACGAGGTGTCCTCAATTTCCAGTGCATCCGGGACTGGCGGAAAAGCAACTGCGGTATTCGGCAGTGGTAGTGTGTGATGTTCCGCTTGTATCCACGTAAGTAAAGCTCCATGCTTTCCCGGGAGTTCCATCGCCCTCCGGGACTTGGAAAATAAATATGATACAACGCAATTCAATTATTACCTGTCCTGACTACGTTTTTCAACCAATGTAACCATGTCCGAAGATGCAGGAACATTAGTTTTTATTCAAAAATCCGATCAATGGATCGATAAACGCATCAAACTTTTCGATGTGCGGCAAATGCCCGATATTTTCGAGATCGACTAATTGTGCATCGGGAATGGCCTGTTGTGTCTTCTTACCGAGTTCTTCATACAGTCCCATGGTCGCTCTAGTTTCAGGAGAGACAAGGGGCTTGCCAAGCGCAGTTCGGTCCCGTGTACCGATGATCAGTAGCGTAGGTGCTTCGATGTTTTTAAATTCGTACACCACGGGTTGGGTGAAAATCATATCGTAGGTAAGCGCGGCATTCCAGGCAATCGTTGGATAGTCTGAATTCAGCGTCCAACCCGCAAGCAAGTTGACCCACTGGTCATATTCAGGCTTCCATTTCTTGTCATAATAGCTGTTCAGCTGGTATTTCCTGATGCTTTCGTAGCTCTTTTTCAGTTCATTTTGATACCACCATTCCACTGGTTTGTAGGGGACTTTAAGTTTCCAGTCCTCCAGGCCGATCGGGTTTTCAAGGATCAGCTTTTCAGTGGTTCCGGGATACATCAGGGCAAAACGGGTCGCCAGCATGCCGCCCATGGAATGACCGAGCACAGCAGTTTTTGATATTTGCAAGGAATCGAGCAGGGTCTTCGTATTTTGGGCAAGTTGATGAAAGGTGTAATGGAAATGATCCGGTTTCGAGGATTTGCCAAAGCCCACCTGGTCCGGTACGATCACGCGAAATCCCTCCCTGGTCATACGTTCTATGGTGGTCTCCCAGTAGGCCCCGTTAAAATTTTTCCCATGCAGCAGCAGGACGTTCTTCCCGTTATAATTGTCCGGCTGCACATCCATATATGCCATTTCCAGCGCCTGCTCCTGGATATGGAGGGGCAACATGGAAACCGGGTACGGATACTCGTAATTGGCAAGCCGGATGTCCAGCCATTGTAACTGGTTTTCCTGGCCATAGGTCAATTGCTGTAAACCGATAAAAAGCATCAGTGATAGTGTGGTAAATCTCATAATTGCTGTTTTTAAATGTACCGGTAAGTACAACAGGTTAACAGGTCGAATTGTGCGGTAGCGCGGATATTTTCATATATTTTTCGACAAATGCAGCCTGCTCCATTGCAAGCTCATCCACCAGCTTGTCGAGGCAGCGGACCTGCTGCATCAGTGGGGGTGGTGATCTCCTCTAACCGGTAGCCGGAGATGCTAATGACGGAGATGCTAATACCGGGGATGCTAATACCGGGGATGCCTCTGCCGCAGCCATTGTCCGAGCAGAATATCGTAAATGCCATAGTAGGATTCCCTGTTTTCGTCAAGCTCCCGGTAGACCATCTCTTTTTTAATGAGCGCTTTGAGGGACAGAAGTACGGTGGAAGAATTGCCAAGCTGATGCCTGCTGATAAAATCGCTGGAGGAAGGCTGATATACTTCGACTTCCCTGGCAATTGCCTTCAGAAGCTCCCATTGTGGTTTGGTCAGCATTTCCCTGTACCCGTAAAAAACGAATTCCTGCTCCTTCAGTATTTTGACCGCCTCCTTTTTCCATGCCTCGCCGGTCACACTTTTTTCTGCTGACAGGAAGACCCTGTTGCATAATAACTGCACGTACCAGGTGTGCCGATTGGTCCAGTGCAGCATCTCGGCGACTGTTCCTTTTGATATTGAAACAGACTGCTTTTTGAACTGTTCCTGGATAAATCCAGCATAAATTTCCGTGTTGATTTTACCGATTTTCAGAAGACTTGTGCTCCTGAAGAAAGGCCGGGCAGGATAGGTAAAAAGATCGGTCATCAGGTGCTGCTGACTGCCTGAGAAGATGAAGCTGATGTTTCCTAGTTGCTGAACTACTGACCTCAACCATGCGTCTGTCTGTTGCTCAGGATATTCCAGGATCTGCTGAAATTCATCAATTGCAATAACAACCGGCTTCGATTGCGCTTCCAGTACCGCAAAAAGTTCTGTGATGGTCTGTTTACTTTCATCCGGAGTTGTTTTGAGGGTCACCTGGGGTGCCCCGCTCAGTGCATCAAAGCTGATGACCGGGCGCAGTGACCTGATGAGCTGCCAGATCCTTTTTCCGACAGTGGTGCGTTCGGAATATTGAGAAACCATGGCGGTGGAGAGCTGGTTCAGCAGATCGTTGAGCGATTCGGTAGGCAATATATCGATGTAGATCTTTATATAACCCGGTCCCAGGTGGTGAAACAGGTGATGAATAAGCGCCGTTTTACCCAGCCTTCTCAATGCAACAAGCGTCGTGGATTGGTTTCGCTTTATTTTGATGATCATCCGTTCAAGCACCTCTTCACGATCGCAAAAATATTCAGGTCCATGGTACCCTGTTAAAGGGAAAGGTGTTTGTGGTGCTTTTCTCATATTATAAAATATATGTTACAAATTGCAACTTATAAATTATAAGTTATAATTCCTAACATTTTTGCTTTTTAATTGGGAAATGATTACACCCGCAAACACAACAGCAAGGCCAACAAAATCCATTACCCGGACCTTATCTCCAAAGGCCACCCACGCCATAAACATGGTGACGGGTGGTCCCAGGTAAAACAAACTGGCAACGCGGGTGGCATCCATGCGTTCGATCAACTTCCACATCAGGGCGTAGGCTCCCAGTGAAACAGCAAAAATCAGCCAGACCATGGCATAGATAAATTCCGGCTCCCAGCGGGTGGATAACTTTTCGATGAAAACGGCGGGTATAACCAGGGCCAGAGTCGTTGCGAGGCTTTGGTAAAACAGGGCCAGGTCGACCGGTAATTTTTTTGCGTTACTTCTTATTTCGATTCTGCGCTGCACGAGGCTTGCTGCAGTGATGCCTATTACAGATCCCAAAGGAAGCAGGTATCCGATCACCGAGGTATGGCTTTCAAAATCCATTCGAAAGGTTACGGTGAGCGCGACACCCAGAAATCCCAATACCAATCCCACCCATTGATAAAAATGTGTTGGCTCACCGGTTACCATGCCGGAAAGTGCTCCTGTAGCCAGGGGCTGCAATGCCACAACCAAAGCCACAATCCCTGCCGGAACCTCGTAATCCAGTGCCAGCAGCACGCAAGAGAGCCATACGCCGTGTGCCAAAACACCAATCAGCATATTGGAAGTTGGTGCCTTCCATCCAACCCATCGCAACCGGTTCCTTGCTGACAAATAGAGAAAAATCACCCCTGTCAGCACCAGGTATCGCCAGAAAAGCAAAGTAAAAGGTCCGGAGTAAGGAAGCCCGTACTCGGCTCCTATAAATCCCGAATTCCACAACAGAACGAATCCCGTAATAAAAATAAGCGTGGTTCGGTTCTTCATGTTCCCGGCTTTTGTTTTTGAAATACGATGTAAATATTTTAGGGCACAATATAACCGTTCCTGAACCCATATACGTCCGCGGTCAGATACATATTGCAAGTTCTAAAATATGCCGGAACTTTTAAAAAAAATAAAAATTATTCAGGAATAGATTAGATTATTCCATGCGTGTAGAAAGATCATGCTGTCAGCCAGGCGTGCAGAAAGATCATGCTGTCAGCGCGGTGGAAAGACAAAGCACTATCCGGTCAGGATGAATCTGCCGAAATCCCTCCCCCAAAAAAAAGGAGCGTCAAATCAACGCCCCTTTTTTTTCTGAATTAAAATTCATGTGCACCAATATCAACTTCTGCTCCCGATGGCCGCGCAGTACCTTCAAAATCTTCTGAAGGAGCAAAACTTCCTGTGCCTGCATCAATGGCAGGACTCGATGCGTCAAGCCGTAACGCATCATCTGCAAAAACAGGATCAGCTGTGATATCATTTGAACCCAGTCCCAGGTTGGTGGTATAATAGGCTGTATGTCCATCGAACAAATTGTAGTCCGATTCAAGCAACCCCGCCTGGGAATAAACCCCGTACTGATTCGTACTTGTCGTGGCCGGCATGACCATGATATTGTTCAGGATCCGCACCGGGGAAGTGGTTCCGGTATTCAGAATTTTGATATTTGCATGATTTCCATAAGTACCGGTCTTTACAATGGTATTATTGGTAACGACCAGTTCAGGAGATGCATCCGTCGTGTTGACATATTTGCCATCAAACCGACGTATCCTGATGCGGTTGT
>CAZOXI010000215.1:0-6177 GCA_964583445.1 uncultured Bacteroidaceae bacterium
ATGTGCAATGCTCAATGCGCAGGATGATCACCCCCGTACTGTCCCAGTTCCCTTCGTATGCCGAAATGGCTCCTCCATGGTCCACAGTGGCGCTATTCCCATCATCCGAAGTCAGGCCGTTTCTAAAAGTGATTCCACTGATCCCCATGTTTAGCGTGGCATTCTGGGAATGGGTATTCAGACGTAGTATCTGGCGTGTATTTCCACCATCGATAATGGTAATATCTCTGTCATGGCTGATGGTTCCGTCTGGTCTTATACCTCCGATCATATGGATCCCTGACTTTTCACCGGTTTTCAGGCTGATTTCAAGGGTGTTTGACAACTCATAGGTGCCGGGAACCAGGTAAACTACCGCGGAATCTGCCGATTGGGCCTGTATGAGGGCATCGGGAAGTGTGGTGGCATCATTATAACTGCTCCCATCACCGTTTCCATCTGCAGCTGCATAGATCACTATTGGCTGGGCGTGGACAGGAATACAACAGGTACATGATATGAATAAAAGAAGGGAAATTGCAAACAGCTGGCGGCTTTTTGCGAAAAAGGATCCGTACAGAATTGAATCTGATTTTAACGGGTAGTTGGGGTACATTTGAATCATGATTTAGATTTTACAAATTTCAATTACGTATGTATAAACCTGTTCATAATAAGATTATTGGGTACCATTTGAACCTATTGAATTTACAAAATTCACCTCATATCTTTTCTTTTTTTTACAGCAATGGAATGCTTCCGTAGACGAACAATAGAAATTGAATTATTATGTTTTTTATCAGCAGTACGCATTATGGACCTCACCATGGTTCCCAGGCCAACCTGGTGCAGGGTGTTGGGTTTTCTGAAATTGCCGGTTCAGCATCCTATCCTGAGGCTGGATCCCATCCTCATGCTGTACTTGGATGTACCGGTTGTCATATGGAAGATTATGTTGATGGAATGGGAGGTCATACTTTTAATCCCAATATCGCTTCCTGTACTGAATGCCACAGTGGTGCTGAAGATTTTGATGTCGGTGGAGGACAGGAAGAAATAGCTGATCTGCTGGAAGAACTCAGGGATCTCCTGGTTGCTGCCGAAGTAATTGAATGGGTTGAAGAGGATGAGGCATATGAGCCCGTTGTTGCTGTGCATGGATTGGATGAATCCATGGCATTTTTTAATTGGATCGGGATCGAGGAAGATCGTAGTCTTGGTGTTCATAATCCCACATACATAAAAGCTCTGTTGGAAAACAGCATTGCAGCAGTTCAGTAGCATCCATAATTCAAAGCATTTTTATCGGGGTCTTTTTGAAAGAGACGACCCCGATTTTTTTCCTGCGGACCTGGTTGGACCGGTAAAGGGAGTCAGCAGGTATTGCAATTTGGTGCGATGAGTATGCCGGGGTAATCGCTTTGCTCGTGATCCGATGGGCTCCAGTCCTGCAAATAGAAAAAGCACTTCGCTGACGCGAAATGTCTTTAATTAAATTTTATTTATCTTGAAGCCAATCCAGAGTGAGCAGGCAGTAAGCTTCGAAATCTTATTCCTAATTATGGCCAAAAGAGTCCGTTGCAATTCAACCATATCAAAAAGCGGAAGCTCCTGAACCGCAATTTCTGTTTGAAGGAACAAAATATAAAGATTTTGGGCCGCAATAAAAACCGATTCCCCCTGGGAAATGCTAATTTGGACATTCAACTATACTAAAACTATGAAGCGAATAACAATTGCGATTTTACTCTGGGCATTATTCATATCGCTCAATGCTCAGAACAGGGCCTCCTGGATGCAAGATGCAAAATGGGGTGTGATGATTCATTATCAACCTGATCAGATAGCATCTGAATATCAGCTTGACGAGATTACTATTGAAAAATGGAATGATCTCATCGATCATTTCGATTGTGACGCACTGGCAAAACAGTTAGCTGATGCCGGTGCCGGATACCTGATCATTACTGTTCGACATGTACCTCCATTTTTTCTTTCACCAAATGAAACATATGACCGTTTAACCGGTCAGGTTCCCAGCAGATGCAGCAAACGTGACCTGGTTTCAGATTTAGCAGGTGCTTTGGATAAATACGGAATAAAGCTGATTGCCTATATTGCCGTTCATGCACCCGGGCAGAATGAGGCAGAGCTTAAAGGTTTTGCGCTTGAAAGAGCCGATTATTACAAGTTTGGTGCATTTGAAAGGAACCCTGAGGCACTGCTACGCTGGCAGGAGGTAATCAGGGAATATTCACTACGCTGGGGAGAGAAAGTTTCCGGGTGGTGGCTGGATGGCTGTTATCGGCCAAATGCTAATTACAGGTACCCTGATCCTCCCAATTTTGAATCTGTGGCAGATGCTGCCCGGGCAGGGAATCCAAACGGAATCGTGTCTTTCAACCCGGGGCGGTTTCCCAGGATCAAATCGATTACGCAGCATGAGGATTACACGGCCGGCGAGGTGAATAATCTTGATCGCATTCAATGGAGGTATACTCATGACGGAATGGTTGATGGTAAGCAGATACATATTTTGAGCTACCTGGGGAAAACCTGGGGGATGGGTGCACCACGGTTTCCTGAAGAGCAGATCGTAAAATACAGCCGGGAAATTAATGAAGTGGGTGGTGCAGTTACGTGGGATGTTCCACCTTTACCGGATGGTACCTTTTCCGAAGATTTTATGAAGCAGCTGGTTAAGATTGGTGAAGCGCTTGGGACTACAAACAAAGAAGATTGAAGCTATTGATATCTGGAAGGGAATTAGTCCCACTGCTTTTGTAAATTGAAAGTTTACCTCTAAAACATCAACAAATGCGACATCTAAAATCCATTACATGGCTGTTGCTGAAAAATACCCTGAAATATTCGAGGAGATGAAGCACCTTTTAATCTCGGAATACAGTGCTTTGCTGGAGGGAAGTTATATCTGGAGCAGAGAAGAGGAATAGTATTCCTGCAGAATCAAAGTGTTACAGATTTTGAAGTCTGAAACTCTTTGGATATAATGTAAACTAAATACTTACAAAATATTAATTAAATGAAAAGAAACCAGCATAAACTGTGTAGAGGCTTCATATTATTGATCGTTTTCTGCTTCCAGCAATCAGTTTTTTCTCAGATTTATGAAATGAATTTTGGGTTACATCAACCTCAGGATTCTTCAACACTTCCGGTATCCAGAGCTAAACCTCAACTACCTGAACGCAAACCCAAAATTGATGCCCAGGTATTATTTAAGCAAATAAGTGAGAATAAGTTTGAATTGAATTCAGGTTGGGAAATGGCTGATTCAAAAACGGTAACGGCTTCACCTATTTCAATTTTTAATCCAGATTTCAATACTTCAAAATGGTATAATGCAACAATTCCGGGGACAGTGCTTACTACCCTGGTCGACCAGGGAGTTTATCCCGATCCTTATTATGGCTTAAATAACTTGCTTATTCCTGACTCGCTGTGCCGGGAAGACTGGTGGTATCGGCTCGAATTTACATTACCTGAAAATAAGGATAAGAAATTGACCTGGCTGCATTTTAATGGGATTAATTACAAAGCCGACGTCTGGCTGAATAGAAAATTGTTGGGGCAGATTTCCGGTGCATTTGCCCGGGGATCCTTCAATGCAACCGACCTGATTGACAAACAGGGTAAAAATGTTCTGGCTGTAAACATCCATCCACCTCATAATCCGGGTATTCCACACGAGCAATCTTCAAAAACCGATAAAGGTCCGAATGGTGGTCAGTTATGCCTCGATGGGCCGACGTTTATTTCCTCTGAAGGCTGGGACTGGGTACCTGGTATCCGTGACAGAAATATTGGAATATGGCAAAATGTGGTACTATCTTTTACCGGCGATGTCACGATCACAGATCCTCAAATAATTACTGACCTTCCCCTTCCTGACACTACTGTCTCTGCCATTAAAATAAAAGCAACAGTAGTCAATCATTCTGACCATCAGAAAAAAATATTGCTTAAAGGAAATATTGAGTCGACAAGCTTCAGTAAAAATTTAAATCTCGATCCAGGAGAATCGAAACAGGTTTTTTTTACTCCTGAAGAATTTCAGCAACTAAATATTTCAAATCCGAGGCTTTGGTGGCCAAACGGCTACGGAAGACAGGAGTTATATTTGCTCAACCTTGAAGCTGTTGTAGATGGTGAAATATCCGACAGGGTTGAAACACGTTTTGGCATCCGTGAGTTATCGTACGAACTAACGCTTGCTGAGAATGAAAATTCCATGAGGCGTGTTGAATACAATCCAATAGAGGCAGCAGGAGAGATTCTTTTTAACACTATCGACAGAGTAGATATTGGTAACGGCACATTTTTACCCCGTTTAGCAATGGGCGCTGATCCCAATCTGCTTCAAACGATAGAGCAAAAGAGCAATAATCCTTTTCTTATAATTAAGGTAAACGACATTCCTGTTTTTTGCAAAGGTGGCAACTGGGGAATGGATGATGCCATGAAACGGGTTTCCCGTGAAAAACTGGAGCCATATTTTCGTCTTCACAAAGAAGAGAATTTTAACATGATAAGAAACTGGACCGGAGAAAGTACCGAGAAGGTCTTTTATGAACTGGCCGATGAATACGGTATGTTGGTTTGGAATGATTTCTGGCTTACAACCGAAGGGTATAACCTGGGCATAAATGATTACAATCTTTTTATGAAAAACGCCACCGAAGTGGTAAAAAGGTTTCGTAACCATCCGTCTATTGCCATCTGGTGCCCGCGTAATGAAGGTTATGCGCCAAATGAACTGGAGCATAAACTTCAGAAACTAATTGCTGATGAAGATGGTACACGTTTTTATTCTCCTAATTCCCGTAAAATCAACCTGCGTCAAAGCGGACCTTGGGATTACAGGAAAAATCCTGCCGATTATTTCCATACACTTGCCGATGGATTTAATACAGAATTGGGCACCCCTTCTATTCCTACTGCCGAAACCATGCGATCATTTATTCCAGAAGCCGACCGCTGGCCAATAAGTGACACCTGGTATTACCACGATTTTCATTCAGGATTAAAAGCTTTTACCGAAGATCTTGAGCAAAGGTATGGCAATGCTACTTCGCTCGATGATTTCACACGAAAAGCCCAGTTTCTCAATTATGAAAGTCACCGTGCCATGTTCGAAAGCTGGAACAGTAAACTTTGGGAAAATGCCAGCGGATTATTACTGTGGATGTCGCACCCGGCCTGGCCAAGTATGGTATGGCAAACCTACTCGTGGGATTATGAAACCTTTGGGTCTTATTTTGGTTCAAAAAAAGCATGCGAACCTTTACACATTCAGTTAAATCCACTAAACAACCAGATAGATATTATCAATACCACGCGGCATAATCAGACAAAACTTATGGCAAAAGCTGAGATTTTTATTTTGAATGGTAAAAGGCTTGCTGTCCAAAAAGCCGTTCAACATGCAGTGGCCAACAAAAAGACTGAATCTTTCAAGGTAGAAATTCCAACGAAGCTTCCAAAAGTTTATCTGATCAGGCTTACATTGCTCCGGAATAATAAAGTCATTTCTCAAAATGACTACTGGAGGAGCGATAACGACGGAAGTTTTTCTGAGTTTAATCATCTTAAAAGTCCTGAATTAACTGTAAAAGTTCTTGAAAAGACTGGTAATAATGCAAGTTTTCAAATTATAAATAGTGATAAAGTGCCAGCATTGGCTGTTAAAATGAATCTTATTGACGCAAGTTCCGGGCAAAGAATTTTACCAGCTTATTTTTCAGACGGATACTTTAACCTGTTGCCCGGTGAAAAAAGAATTTTATCTGTTGAATGGCCTCATAAAAATCAACTAATAAAGCTGAGAGTTCAGGATTATCATGGTAGCGTCGAGTTTGATTTTCATTAAATTCAATGAGCCCCTCATCATTGAGTAAAGATGATAACGGAGCAAAGACAGAAGGACATCTATAAATGGAATTAGATTTCGTTGGACTATGATGATGAGGGCTCGCCGAACCTCCTTTGAAAATTTATAATGGGTGAGGCAACTGGAACCATAAGCTTACAATAATCGATATTTTATGTAAAACTAACAACTTAAATATAAATTTAGAGATATGAAGAAGATAACTATTTTTTTACTGGGAATACTATTCATTCCATTAACAGCTCAAGACAGGGCCGAATGGCTGAGAGAAGCTAAATGGGGAGTTA
>CAZOXI010000216.1:0-6094 GCA_964583445.1 uncultured Bacteroidaceae bacterium
AACCGCGGAAAATTGTTCATAACCACCTATTTTTGAGAATAGACTGATTAGTTACGTAATTTTTAATGAAGTAATCATAAGGATGCCAATTTAGTATCTACTGGAGGCCTAAATGTACAACCTCATTAGTTTAAATATCTTCATTCTTTCTCCGGTATTGAACTCTTTATCATTTTGTCATGTAATTTCAATAATTCTGTCTGATTTATATGAGTTAGTCAATTCCACGTTGAATACCTGCTCATAAGATTCATCTTCTATGAATAATGGAAAAATACGCACATGATCAACAATTGCGTCTTATATAAAAACCGACTATTAAAAAACTTTTCAATATTTAGATATAGTGTTTATAGAAGGCTAGCATAAATTGAGAAAATTGCACCACCTTAGAAAAGCCATCATTTTAATATTTGACTATCCTGATATATTCTTTATCACCGGAATTAGTGTAAATCCTAAGCGTATATATTCCCGGATGGCCCTTCAGCCAAAGACTAATTTTCTCAGTTGAGTAATAGGACTGAACAAACTCTTTTTCTCCCAGGATATTAATCACTTCAATATTAATTTGATTATGAAGCTTGCCCAGATCAATGGTTAAACTTCCTTCAGTTGGGTTCGGGTATACTCTATACTGACTTAAAATATCCTTTGTAATTAGACTTTCATTCAAATCCACGTAAACGCAGTCGGAGGTATCTGAACAGGAAAATTGGGTGACAATGACTGCATAATCACCGGAAGCAGAAGGAACAAAATATTGCTTGTTCTCTTCAGGAATTACAGTATTTCCATTGGTGCAATCCAGCCATTGATAATTTGCATCTGAGGCATTTGCCCGTATGGTATCACCTGATAATTCTGTAGTAGCATTAACACTATTCACAACAAGATAAAGCTCAACTATAGAATCGCAGCCAAACATATTGGTTTCATTGAAATAATGAGTTCCGCTCTCATAATAATATTGACCATTATAACTTACACTATCACATCCTTCAAGTTGCACTTGGGTATACACAGGATTGCAATCTGAATATTTTCTGATAAATATTTCAAATGCATCTGAATAGATACCGCCGCAATAAAGACTGCTTTGCTGGTCATGATGCAACGTCCAACCCTGGTCGGCACCATCATCCCCAAATGTATCTAACCATAACAACAGTCCTTCTGGATCATATTTAGCGATAAATACATCAGAGTATCCATTGGATGTTGCCATGGCTGTCAATGGGCCAGGGCTAAAATCAGCTGAATCACCGAAATTTCCGGTAACGAATACATTTCCTGAATTGTCAGTAGTCACATCATATGCCTGGTCTTCTACAAATCCATTTCCACCTAATGCTGCTGCCCAGTTAAAATTACCCCCACTGTCAAGCTTCAGGATAAAACCATCAATATATTTTGGTTTTATGATATATTCTTCAGGACCCGGGTCAAAATCAACATCCTTTTCATAAATTACCCCACTTGCATAAATATTATTATCGGGATCTACCGTAATTCCATATCCAAGGTAAGCATCAAACACTTTGGCCCAGATAAATTGTCCATCTTTATCCAATTTCTGGATGAATACTGAGTTGCCCGTTGATGATTCAAGCCGGGATGCTTCACCAGGGTCAAGATCAATGGTATTGTCGCTAAATTCCCCTAGAGAATATATGTTATGAAAATCGTCCACTGCGATATTAGTTGTTCGATCAAACCCGGGACCGCCAAATGTTTTTACCCATAAGAGATTTCCTTTTAGATCAAAGCTGGCAACAAAACAATCCTCTTCTCCAGTTGAGGAAATATTGTTAACGCTTATTGAAGGATCAAAATCAATTGTTCCCGAAAATGATCCGTTAATTATCATGTGATTATAAGAATCAATGGCAATCGATACCTTTCCATTGACATTTGTCTCAATAGATTTACCCCAGCGATAATTTCCCTCGTTATCCAGACTGACTATGAATATACCTGCAGTCTGGGTATTTACAATTTCCTCAGTATCTGATGGATCAAGGTCGACTGTCCCTGTGTATAAACCAGTCAGTATAATGTTATCTGCAGAATCAATTACTATTCCACTGCATATCGCCGAACCAATACCATTTAAAGCTTTTGACCATATGTATTTGCCATCACTGTCAGTTTTTAAAATATAACCATCCATTTCATTTTCAGCAATCAGTTCATTACCGGCTTGTGCTTTGTCAAAATTTATTGTATCGGTAAAGGAACCTACGCTGTAGACATCATCATTTGAATCAGAAATAATTTCAAACAGAAAAATTTCATCTTCCACTCCAGAAATATTTGTCCAGCTAGCAACTGGAGGATTGTTATCATATATTTTCTCAGAAAAAGATAATTCCATGGTGTCACTCTGAAGGATCAATTCAGGATATGCGCTGTTTCTTACCTGCAAAGTATATTTCCCTGCATGCTGCTCTGAGAAATTATTTATCTGGTATTCCATTTCAGTTGACCAGCCAAATACCTGTTCCTCGTCTATAAAAAAGGCATACTCATTTCCGGGATCACTAAACTTTTCGGTTGAAAGGTCACTGCAATTCAATACAATATCTGCTCCTTCAGGGATAGGCGAGGAGTTGTGATGTATTATAAGATTATTCTGTGGGTAATAATAGATGTCTTCATAGTCTATTCCTGAAGAGGTAAAATCCTCGAAAGTGAAATTATTGCCCCAGGGTTGAAATGAATATAGATTCTCCAGTCCGGACATGTCGTAAAGCATGTCAAATTTATTATTTTGAATCTCGAGATAGGAAAGGTTTATTAGAGCATTTAAGTTAAATGGGACCGGACCATATAGATGATTATCATTTACATACAATGCATAAAGATTGCTAAGGTTTCCAATTTCTTCAGGGAGGAGGCCTGTAAAATTATTATGGGATAAATAGATTGTCCTCAGATTGGTGAGTTCGCCTATTCCTCCGGAAATTTCGCCAGATAACAGGTTGCCCTCCGCATCAATGTACTTCAGTGCATGGAGGTTGAAAATTTCAACAGGTAATTCTCCTGTTAGCTGATTGTTGAAAAAACTTAAACCTTCCAGGTTGGTAAGATTGCCTATTTCGGAAGGAATATTGCCAGATAGATGATTTCGACTAAGAATTAAGCTTTTTAATTGTAATAAATCACCAATTTCAGCAGGGATTTCACCGGTTAATTGATTACCGAGAAGATCTAAATACTCCAAATTGTTAAGTTTGCCAATCTGTTGCGGTATCTGACCGCTGAGTTTATTGCCTCGAAGATCCAGAATGGAAACATTATTTAAATCACATACCCTGGAAGGAAATTTATTAGTTAAGTTATTATATCGCAGATTGATTTGCGTAACATGACCTCCGGAAGTTTTTATTCCATGCCAGTTATCAATTGGTTGGTCTGATAACCAATTGTCTTGATTCGCCCAATTAATTCCGCCGGTTGAGTCATATAATGCAACAAGGATATCGTATTCATTCTTCACAACTCCCTGTATGGTCTCGATGTTATTAAAAATTGGTTTTGTTTGCAGAATAAGGTCAGGGAATTCAGGGTTTTTTACTTCACAATAATAAATTCCCGAGTTATCAATATTTATAATTAGTTCATTGGTAGTTTCACCCGCAATTGGATTACCGTCATTATACCATTGATATGTATTTCCGGTTCCATCCGTTGTAGAACTAAGTATGATGTTTTCACCAACATTGGCCTGCTGAGGTTTCTCTAAATCAGATTGTGGTGAATATGTAATATAGGAATATAGAGAAAAATTCAATGCTGTATTTTGCAAATCACCAAACGTCAGATTATTTGACTGAATGTTTAAAAAGTATAGATTAAACATTTCTGACAGGTCAGGAATGCCATCAAAATAGTTGTTTGATACATTCAAATAGCTAATTGATTTGAGATTTCCAATCTCAGAAGGGATCGATCCTGTTAACTGATTGTAATCTAATGATAAAGAAGTAAGATTGTTTAAATTTCCAATCTCAGACGGTATTGCTCCTTCTAACTTATTGCCTCCTAATTCTAAAGATTTAAGTTTAAAAAGATTACCTATTCCCTCAGGAATTTCTCCTGTCAGAAAGTTAGAGCGTAAATTTAAAGATTCTAATTGAGCTAAATTTCCAATTTCAGGTGGGAGATTTCCCTGTAAATTATTCAAATATAAGTTAATGTTGATAACATTGCCATTCTCATTTAAGGTTATGCCATACCAGCTACTGAGCGGACCTGTAAGCCAATTGTCATTTACTTGCCAATTCGGACCGTCTGTACTGTTAAATAGTTCTACCAGTGCCAGGGAATCACTGTTGGCAGATAATTTTTCGTAATATAATTCATGTATTTCAGAAGAAGTAAGTGCACGGTTATATATTCTTATATCATCAATACTGCCATTGAAAAAGCCATAAGAAAAAGAGGATCCAATAAAAAAGGGAGTTTCAGTGTCAGGAACGAAATCAACGTTATTAGCTTCATCTATAAGGTCATTATCAAGGTAGTACTCCATTTTCTTTTGCTCATAATCATAGAGCATTATGATGTGATGCCATGAAGAATCATTAACAAATGAGCGGGAGAACTCACAAACGCCGTTATTTTCATATGGAAAAAAATTATGGCTTACATATGCTCCGTACTCGCCATCATCCAATAAGTTCCATCCGTTATCGGGCCATGAATATTTTCCCATAATTATTGATTGAGCGTTGTCATTCAAGCTGTTGGTATTTATCCATGTTGAAATTGTAAAACTTTCATCAAACTGTAATTCAGCACTATTAGGGATTTCTATGTTATCATCTATTCCATCGAAGTAATAGGCACTTTCTTCGATTCCAAACCTGTCAGTGGTATGGGTAACACCATTTGCTGTTCCATGATTTTCATTCACACTTTCATCGTTAGCATTGCCATTAAATGGCCAGTAACCGATTAACCCATCCCCCGAAATCATTGAATTACCGGAATAATAAAAGATGGTTTTTTTGTTAAAACTCCAGGAACCGGTGTTTTCATCCCAAGAATAAGAAGTAATTTTAAGTGGGATGTTTATTGGGGATGTGGAGAAATTTTCTTCTATTAATGATTCTCCTTGAATGATTGGGAAGAAAAAGTCTGATACAAAGTGGTCTTGATCGTAGGAGCCGACAGCTTTTCCAGCTGCCGCTGCCGTTCCGTCGGATTCATAATAAGTCTCTTTGTCTTCGACAAGATTGCCGGATTCATCGTATTTTTTTTCATATTTCGATGTGAAAGTCCCGTATTCTCCACTTTCTGTTGTATTTCGATATAAAGTTATTGAAGTTCTCCTTCCCAAACTGTCATATGCAAAATCATACCTGTTACATTCTAATAATCCGTCAGCATTAAAATCACCGCACCATACTTCAGATATTTCATTCCCATCTGCATCATAGGTGCCTTGATAATTTTCAATCAATGTCCATTCCCCACTGGCCTGAAAAAAACTATACAACGCTGAAGTTAATCGATTACCTTCCAGATCATATGTATTTTCACGTTTTGAGCTTTCAATCCACTTGCTACTTGTATTATCCCAGGTATATGAAATGTATAACATCTGATAGCCAACAGAATTATAGGTGGATTCCCATTTTTCATTTCCTACCCATTGACTGGTGTTAATATCCCAGTCGTAATTAATTTCAAGGATTTGATTGCTATTTGTATCAAAGTCAGATTCTATTTTTGTACTTTCAATCCATTCGGTGGTGACTGTGTCCCAATTATAGTTGACTTCCTTTGTTAGATTATTATTTTCATCGTAGCTATATTCTGTTTTACTGTCATCAATCCATTGACTTGTATTGGTATCCCAATTGGAAGAACGTTCCATGGTTTGATTATTATTAAGATCGTAAGTAGATTCCAGTCTGAAAACTGATATCCACTGACTCGAATTCTGGTCCCAATAATAGACTGTTTCCAAAGTTTGGTTATCATTTAAATCATAACTATATCCTGCTTTTTCACTGGGAATCCAGCTTCCACCTAGATCGAGCGATTTGTGCAAAAAAAGATAAAAGATAGCTTGTTTAATCAA
>CAZOXI010000217.1:0-2816 GCA_964583445.1 uncultured Bacteroidaceae bacterium
AAATCCTTGGTTCAAAATGGACCAGGTAGAGTGATGTATAGAATTTGATTTTATCCGCCTCAGTACCCCCTTCAACCTCTATTCTGCTTAATTTTTCATTCCATGCACCTCTTGCTTCTTTCCTGACATCTGCAAACTTTTTGTCCCCGATTTCATTTTCAAGGTTAGATTGTGCTGTTTCAATATCGATAAAGGAGGTCCCTATTTTAACCTCAATCGTTTCCTCTCCATTGGTATCGAAACTGACATATGATTTTACATGTTCACCACTAACTTCTTTTGCCTTTTCCGAAACTTCTTGATCCCAGGTACCCCAGGAAGAAAAATCTTTGCTGAATTGCGCCACAAAATATCCTTTTATCTTTCCAAAAAAAGAGTAGGCGCCGTAACCTATGACCTGGTTTTTTTCCGGCACGATTTGAATAAAACCATCTCCCATCCGTGTATCGGTGATAATATGGACCTGGTTGGTATCGGGAAATGAAAACCTGAAATATCCACTTCTTTCGGTAGCGGTAATCTCTGTGAGTGTTTTATGATCCTCCAGAAACACTGAATAGTATCCCGGGGAGGCCGCTTCTTTTTCATGACTGATTTTTGATACTCTCTCCTCCGTGGTAAATTTAAGATCACCAACAATAGGCATGAAATCATAGCTTCCGTAATCCCGCATGTGTGAACCATTGGGATAATGAGATCCCCTGAATCCGAATATTTCCTCCTTTATTATTTCCGGATACAGGCGCATCCTTCTGCTTCCTTCCACATACTTGTATGGATCGCTGGGACCATCAATATTCGCAGGGATCCATTTGGTCATTCCAAAAGGAACACAGGCGCCCGGATGGGTTCTGCCATCGGTACTTTTTCGCTCGCCTGAACCCATGGTTCCGATAAATGGATTCACATAATCCACAGGCTGTTTTTTCTCAGGTTGATCCTGTTCACAACCATTAGCAAGGACCAATGCTAACAGCAACAGTCCAGACACTCTATTAATTACCGTTTTCATAGTACTATTTGTATTTAAATCTTAACTAAAAATAGATTCAGAGCTATAAAAAAGGATTAAATTATGCTTAACAGGCAGGCTTGTGGTGATATTTATATATAATTAATCATTTCTTAATTACTTTCATGTTAATTTATATTTGTAACAGGCAATCAAGCTACAACCATCTAAACTCAATTCATATGCAACGAAGAGATTTTGTTAAGAACGCTGCTGCAAGCGGACTCGCCCTGACTGTTGTTCCAAGTTTCGCGGTTTCCGGACTTGGTCATACTCCTCCAAGTGACCGGTTAAATATTGCCGGAATAGGTGTTGGAGGAAAAGGAAAAGTGAACCTGAGAAACATGGTCGGGCAGAACATTGTGGCATTATGCGATGTAGACTTTGATTATGCGAAGCCGGTGTTCGATACGTATCCTGATGCAAAAAAATACCAGGACTTTCGGAAAATGTTCGATGAGCAAAAGGACATTGATGCGGTGGTCATTGCTACTCCTGATCATACACATGCGCTTTCAGCAGCCGCAGCAATGGAACTCGGAAAACATGTTTACCTTCAAAAACCCCTGACACATTCTGTTTGGGAATCCCGGTATCTGACAGATCTGGCGAAAAAAGCAGGTGTGGTTACCCAGATGGGAAATGAGGGACACTCCAGTGATACGGTGTATGAAGTTGCAGAAGTTGTTCAGAGTGGTTGCCTGGGGGATATCCGGGAAGCACATGTATGGACGAACAGACCCATCTGGAGACAGGGCATGCCAAAGCCTGATAAAGTAGTGAGAATTCCACGAACGTTGGACTGGGATTTGTTTATTGGTCCGGCAGAAATGCGTGGATATAATCCTGAATACCACCCGTGGATATGGCGCGGCTGGTGGGATTTCGGAACCGGTGCCCTGGGTGATATGGGATGTCACCTGCTGGATGTTCCGAATTTTGCTTTACAGTTGGGACAACCCAATGCCTTCCAGGCCAGTTCATCACTGGTGAACACCGAAAGTGCCCCGGTCGCTTCCAAAGTAAGTTATAGGTTTCCTGCTCGGAAGAACCTGCCTTACCAGGCACTCCCGGAACTTGAACTGACATGGTATGATGGCGGCTTTATGCCGGCACGACCGTTCGATCTTCCGAATGACGCACCGATGAAGCCGGGCGGGGGATTCATGTTCATCGGATCAGTGGCTACACTTATCGCCGAAAGCTATGGAGCCAACTGGAAAACCTATAAGAACGGGAAAGCTTTTACACCGCAAACGAAAGTGGATCTTGGAAGGATTGCGGATCATCCGCTAGGAGGGGGAAGACATGAAATGAATTTCGTGGAATGCTGCAAGAATGGCGGAGCACCAGCATCTAACTTTGGATATGCCGGTCCGTTTAATGAATTGGTGGTCATGGGCAACCTGGCAGTCAGGTTACAATCGCTTCAAAAAACGCTGGAGTGGGACAGCGATAATATGAAAGTCACCAACATTGGAGCCTCCGAGACGATCAGGACAGCGAAATTATCTCCATTCTCAAGCGATATTATTACCAGGAAAGTGGAGCGTCAGGCACAGTCATGGGTAGAGCAAAACGCACTGGAAATGAGCAACGAATGGATCAAGCATGAATATCATAACGGCTGGTCGCTTTGAACGTAAGACCATATTTAAATCAACTAAATTATAGAACAGATGAAACACATACTGATAATTTCAGCATTCTTATTTTTTCAAATCTCTGTCTTTGCCCAGGAGAAAGAGAATACATTGACTCCAGAGGAGTTTGCCACGGGATGGATCAACCTTTTTGACGGTGA
>CAZOXI010000217.1:2826-6075 GCA_964583445.1 uncultured Bacteroidaceae bacterium
CTGGATGGATGGAAGGCATATAACGGAGATGCTCCGAAGTCCTGGACCGTAAAGGACAACGCGATCTACTGCGATGGCAAAGAAGGTGGCGATGACCTGATGACAGTGGAGGCTGTTGCCGATTTTGATCTGAAATTCGAATGGAAAATCGAAGAAAAGGGAAACAGTGGGGTTATCTACAGGACCCGGGAAGGAGTGCAGTGGAGAAGACCCTACCTTACCGGGCCGGAATACCAGGTGTTTGACGATCCGGGTGTATTCGATAAAACATCCACTGGTTCCCTTTATGATGTATATCCCACATCGAAGGATAAAATCGTGAACCCGGCAATGGAATGGAATTCAGGCAGAATCAGGATTTCCAACAACCTGGTGACCCACTGGGTCAATGGTGTAATCGTGCTGCAATGCGAAATGTATTCGGAGGATTGGAATCAGCATGTTGCCGATTCAAAATGGAAAAATAATCCCTATTTTGGAAAATCGCCCTTCGGCCATATTGATTTACAGAATCATGGCTACGAGGTATGGTACAGGAATGTAAAGATATTGAGATTGTAAACTGTCATAAATGCAGGTACCGGGGCGCCAGTGAAATAGTGCAAATGATACCCGAAAACTCCTCAAAAAACTGATCCGGATCATTCCAGGAGCAGGGATGAAAATATTCATGAAAAATTGAATTTAAATCATTAAACTGAAAAAAATGAGAACAGGAATTCCTGGTTTTATTAAGCTTTTATCACCTATAGGTATTGTGATTCTTTTAATCACAGGTTGCGATAATCAGTCGGGACACATTGTAATTTCAACTGGTTCGCATCCTGACAGTCCGCAAATAGAATTTGCCCTGCAGGAAATCAAAACTTCTTTATCTGAACGGGGAATTGAGTCGATTGTAGACGATGCGCAACAGGCGGATATTATTTTTTCTGTTCAACCAGGGCTGGGATCGATCGAAGCCGAAGGATTTACCCTTGCCAGGGAGAAGGGTAATATTATTATTACAGCCACAGGTGATGCGGGAGCAATGTACGGAGGATTGGAACTGGCTGAACAGATCCGGATTTTCGGTTTCGACGGCGTAATAAACCAATCTCAGGATCCATATATGAAGATGCGGGGTACTAAATTTAATATTCCGCTGGATGTGCGCACCCCCAGCTATACAGATGCATGTGATGCTGCCCAAAAGAACATTCCTGAGATGTGGAGTTTTGATTTCTGGAAAGAATACATCGACCAAATGGCGCGGTACCGCTTTAATTTCATTTCGCTATGGAGCTTGCATCCGTTTCCTTCGCTTGTAAAAGTGCCGGGTTACGAGGAGATTGCACTCAGTGATGTGAAACGCTCCACCGTTGACTGGCAAGAGCATTATAATCTGAGTGGAACCGGATATGATGCTCCTGAAATTCTGGGCAATACGGAGACATTGAAAAAGATGACCATCGAAGAAAAAATTGGTTTCTGGAAAAAGGTAATGCGATATGGTAAAGAGCGAAATGTTGATTTTTATGTTATTACGTGGAATATTTTTACAAATGGTACAGAAGGGAAATACGATATCACCGATGATATCGATAATCCGGTGACACGCGATTATTTTCGAAAAAGTGTAAAGCAAATGTTCCTGACCTATCCCGACCTGGCGGGGATCGGGCTCACTACCGGGGAGAATATGAAAGGATCCAGTGTAGAGGAAAAGGAAGACTGGGCCTTTGATACCTATGCCATGGGTTTACTTGATGCCGCAGCCGAAATGCCAGATCGAAAATTCACTTTCATCCACCGGCAACACCAGACCGGAGCATTGGATATTGCTGAAAAATTCGATCCCCTGGTGCAGCACAACAACATTGAATTCATTTTTAGTTTTAAATATGCGAAAGCGCATGTGATGAGTGCCACTGAACAACCCTACCATACTGGATTTGTCGAGGAGATCCAGGGCATGAAAACGATCTGGACATTGCGAAATGATGATAATTACTATTTCCGCTGGGGTGCACCTGATTTTGTCAGGGAGTTTATTCAAAATATCCCTTATGACGTTTCACGAGGTTTTTACTATGGTTCTGACCAATGGGTCTGGGGTCGTGAGTTTCTGATGAGTGAGGCAGAGGAACCGCGTCAGTTGGAAGTGGTCAAACACTGGTATCACTGGATGATCTGGGGCAGACTGGGGTACAATCCCGGGTTATCAAATGATCGGTTCATTCAATTATTACAATTCCGTTACCCTGAAGTCGAGGCACAGAAATTATTTGCAGCCTGGCAGGAAGCTTCAATGATTTATCCGGTTACAACAGGTTTTCATTGGGGACCACTCGATTTTCACTGGTACATCGAGGGATGCAAAAGCAGGGCTGGTTATGCGCGAAATGAGACTGGATTTCATGATGTCAACAGGTTTATCAGCTTGCCACCGCATAAAAAATCCGGTTTCCAGTCGATACCGGAATTTGTCACAATGAAGAGTGACGGTGGATCCACAGATCTAAAATCTCCTTTCGAAGTGTCGGAGATGTTAAGCGAACGAGCCCAGGAAGCACTCAGTATAATTGAAACCATGAATCCGGGAGAAAACCAGGAATTAAAATACACTTTGCAGGATATAAGAACAATGGCTTCACTGGGTAATTACTATGCTTATAAGATTTCAGGATCCACGAACCTGGCGCTTTACAGGGAGACCAAAGACAAGACTTATCAGGATGCAGCAATTTCAGATTTAGAAAATGCATTAGAAGCCTGGAAAATATATGTTGATAATGCGCTTCAGCAAAATGTCAATCCATTGTGGACCAACAGGGTTGGGTATGTCGATTGGGTGAAAATCACTGAATGGGTGGCTGAGGATATTGAGATTGCCACAAAAGGGTGAATCAAAAAAAATCATTGACAATGATGCCTGTCAAGTATCTGCTTCTGGTCTGAATTGAACGAAGTTGACATCATTAAAGTTGGCTACTTGAACATGCGAATCAACAGAGATAATTATCGACTCGGAATACAATAAAAAACATAAAGCTGGTACTTAATTTTTTGAACTAAATATAAAAAAATGAAACATTTAAAATTAATATCGATTTTTGCTGTCGTGCTTTGCTGCAGCAACATGATGACCAATGCACAGGACCGTCCCAACGTGATATTCATCCTGGCAGACGATTTTGGCTATACCAGCCTGAACTGCTATGGTGCAAATGAAGACCTCGTCCGCACCCCGCATATCGACAAAATCGC
>CAZOXI010000218.1:0-6075 GCA_964583445.1 uncultured Bacteroidaceae bacterium
TGACCGGAAGGGAGCCATGGGAGGGTATGACCTGTTCATGACGCAAAAAAACGGGGAGCGATGGGAGCACCCGGTACATCTCGGAAATGAGATCAATTCGGTGCAGGATGAACTTTATCCTTTCATGGACAGTGAGAATAATCTGTTCTTCTCTTCGGAAGGACACTCCGGCTTTGGCGGACTCGACATCTATATGTGCAAGTATACCGGCGAAGGCTGGGAACGTCCCATCAACCTCATGCAACCTGTCAACAGTGAAAACGATGAATTCGGAATAAAGATGGACCAGGAATCCCGGACAGCTTTTTATACGTCACATAATGGGTCCGGGCGTGCCGGAGCCGGGGAAGCATCCTGGCACCTGATCAGGCTGGCATCGGACGGTCCTGGCACACTGCCCGAGGAATTGCATGCCCGTGCAATGTATGCCTTCGAAGAGATGTTTGGCGTTGTGTTTTCATCCACCGCTGAGCAGCAGGTCAAGATACCTGAACCCATCCAACCAGCTGAGTTGCTGGCAGAGCAGAAAACTCAGCAACCAGCAGACGAGCGTTCTGCTGAAGCCAGCACCACAGAAAGAGAAAAGACGGAAAACGTAACCAAAGAAACCAGCGAGGCAATGACCGAAGCGCCAGTGGCGGAACTAGAAGAAACTACTGGCGTAGGAACAGAAGAAGCAACCAAAGTAGAAGAAACAGAACCACGAGAAGAAGCGCAAGTAGTTGAAGCAACCGAAGAAGCCCCGGCAAAACAAGAGACCGCACCCCCGCCTGTCGCCGAACAGACTGCGCAGGAGGCACAACCGGAAGCGCCAAAAGAAGAGGCAACAGAAGATCCTGATGCCCCGGTCTTCAGGATCCAGATCACATCCACCCGGAACTCTGCAGCAGGAAAGAAAGTCACGGTGGCAGGAAAAACCTACACCGTTTTCGAATACTATTATAAAGGAGCTTATAGGCAAACCGTCGGAGCCTTCCGTGACCTGGACGAAGCAAAAGCATTCCAGTCAAAATGCAGGAGCGCAGGGTACAACCAGGCCTTTGTCGCCGCCTTCATCAACGACGAACGCGTCACCGACCCAGCAGTGTTTAAAAGGTAGGTTCACAGATTTCACAGATTTCACAAATAAATTTTTCGCTTGCGAATAATTTTTATCGTAATAAATAATCTGTGTAATCTGCGTAACCTGCGGACAATAATAATCTTTGTAATCCGGTAATCTGTGTACAAGTTTTAATCTGTGGAAATTTTATCCAGGTAGGCTTTGTACATCAACCCAATCCCCTCATCCAGTTCCACCTGGTGACGATACCCAATACTGTGCAGTCTTGAAGGATCGGTAAGTTTGCGCGGAGTACCGTCGGGTTTATCAGTATTGAAAACCAGCTCCCCGCTGAAGTTCAGCTTCTGCTTGATCAGTTCTGCCAACCCTTTAATCGAGATCTCCTTCCCGGTGCCGATATTCAGCCAGGAATATTCCGGGTTGTTGATGATCATCTGCTCCACTTTTTCAGATTCCATCACATGCACACAGGCAGCTGCCATATCTTCGGAATACATGAATTCGCGCATGGGAGATCCTGTACCCCAAATCTCAACAGATACCTGGTTAACGGAAGAAGATTGATTCGTCTCTTTCAGTGTCAATCCATATTTTCCCAGTTGATCCAGGAGTTCTTCCCGGGTCGCATCACCGCCCACCCCTTCAATGGGATTTAATGAAAGATCCTTGCGCACTGCATCCCAATTTCCTGATTCGAGCTGTTTCCCCAGGTGTATTTTCCGCAGCAATGCCGGGAGGACATGCGACTTTTCCAAATCAAAATTATCGTTGGGCCCATACAGGTTGGTGGGCATCACTGACAGGAAAGCAGTCCCGTACTGGCGGTTATAGCTTTCGCACATTTTCATGCCTGCGATCTTCGCAATCGCGTAGGGCTCATTCGTATCCTCCAGCGGACCTGTAAGCAGGTACTCCTCCTTCATGGGTTGGGGAGCCATTTTCGGGTAGATACAGGTAGATCCCAGGAACAATAACTTTTTCACACCATTCTTAAAGGCAGAATGGATCACATTGTTCTGGATCATCAGGTTCTCGTAAATAAACTGTCCCCGGTAGGTATTGTTAGCAACGATCCCGCCAACTTTGGCTGCCGCCAGGAACACGTATTCTGGTTTTTCCACAGCAAAGAATTCCGCAACCGCCAGCTGGCTGATCAAGTCCATCTCTTCGATGGTTCTGAAAACGAAATTATCATACCCCTTGGCCTTAAGCGTCTTTGTTATTGCAGAACCCACTAGTCCTGTATGACCTGCAACATATATTTTGGCATCTTTTCTCATAATATGAAATTTTTATTGAACGATCTTCCCGATTACGCTGATCGAATAAATGTTGTTATGCTGAATGGTGCATGCCTCAGCATCAATTGAACTGCATGTAATCTTACAGTCCAGGTACTATTCAAAATAATTCAGTGTTTCCCAACCACCATCTTTCAGGTAACGTTCGCGCTTCATTAGTTTGACATCCGAAGTGATCATGTCCTTAATGAGTCCATTCAGGTCATATTCGGGCATCCACCCGAGTCTTTTGTTGGCCTTGGTCGGATAACCGATCAACAGTTCCACTTCTGAAGGACGGTAATAATCAGGATCGACCTTCACGGCAATTGGATTTTTGGCGATACGCACTTCCAACTCCGTAAGATATTCAGCGCCTACTTTTTCTGAAAAAACACTGGTATCCACATCAGTTAATGACCCCACTTCATGTTCACCCTCACCGGAAAACTGAATCGAAATACCAAGTTCCCTGAACGTTTTTTTTACAAATGCCCTGATCTCCGTGGTCACACCTGTGGCGATCACATAGTCATCGGGCTCATCCTGCTGCAAGATAAGGTGCATGGCTCTTACATAGTCCTTGGCATGTCCCCAGTCACGCTTAGCAGACAGGTTCCCAAGGTAAACGGCCTCCTGCATCCCCAGGACAATACGCGACACCGCCCTTGTGATCTTCCGTGTCACGAAAGTTTCCCCTCTGATCGGGGACTCGTGGTTAAACAGGATTCCGTTGCTGGCATGCATGCCATGCGCTTCCCGGTAGTTTTTGGTGATCCAGAAAGCATACAGTTTCGCCACACCATACGGACTACGTGGATAGAAAGGTGTTTTTTCCGATTGCGGTACCTCCTGAACCAGTCCATAGAGCTCAGAAGTACTCGCCTGGTAGATACGTGTCTTCTGGGTCAGTCCCAGGAGCTTTACCGCCTCAAGGATCCGTAAAGTGCCAATTCCATCGGTATTCGCCACATATTCCGCTGTGTCGAAGCTCACCTTTACATGACTCATCGCCCCCAGGTTATAGAGTTCATCCGGTTGGGTCTCCTGGATAATACGTGTCAGGTTCATGGAATCCGTAAGGTCACCGTAGTGCAGGATAAAATTCCTGTTTTCGATGTGCGGATCCTGGTACAGGTGATCGATCCGCTCGGTATTGAACATTGAGCTCCGTCTTTTGATACCATGAACCGTATATCCTTTCTTCAAGAGGTATTCAGCCAGGTATGCGCCATCCTGGCCGGTAATTCCTGTGATCAATGCAACTTTAGACATATGATTTCTTTTTATACAAATATACAATTGTGTCAATAGCTAGATCTTATAATATTAGCATTATTGGTAAATGAAAGAAAATGAATAGATCAAATGAAATGAATAGATGATCAATGACAAATACTGCATTCAATTACAAATACTGGAATAATTCACGTTTCTGTCGATAAAATATGAATTTTCCCACACTTTTCAGATCTAATCAGACTATGTTGACGGTTGATGAAATGCACTTTTTAAATGTTAAATCTTGCGATTTAAACAACCAAGGCAAATATAGTGAAGACCAAGCTAAAATGGGCCAATACTGTGTTTGATAAGTCTTGATAACATCTTGACAAAACAGTTGTTTATATGTTAAATCTGTTGCATTTTTGAATAAAATATTGTATAGCACTTAACGAAAAAACATAGCAGTCATGAAAAAGCTAAGAATAATCGCACTGATCAGCGTTTTTGCCCTTATTTCGGCAGATTCTTATGGAGGTTGGTTCCAAAAATGGAGATCACGAGCCCAGCAACGCCAGGTGCAAGAAGTACAACAAGTAGAACCTGCTAAACCTGGTGATGCAGTCGGAGCTCCGCTTGATGGCGGTTTACTCGCAATACTCGCTGCAGCAGGCGCTGCATATTTTGGCGTCAGGAAGAAGAAGAAAAACGCTGCAGAATAAGAAATATCATAGAAGATAATAATGCCCTGGACTTTCATATCCAGGAAAAATATGGGGCGAGAGCATTCATCAGGTAAAAAAACCGGCAGATTAATCTGCCGGTTTTTTTAATATCTTACTATATCTGCGAACTACAAAGCCAGTCGCAAGCTTAACAATCTTATGAGGACTTCTTCCTTTTAAAAATCCTTCCAAGAATACTTCTCTTTTTGTTTTTTTCCCTGTAATAGGAGTATTTAGAATCCTTCAGGTGCTTCACATCGTTCACCATCATAAAGATATTCTCAATGTTTTTAATGTTGAAATCACTGATACAACTTCTTAAGGCTTTCCTGGTAACTACACCTATCCTGGAAACAAACAACTTAATATCAGCAAGTCCCATCAAAAGAAATGCATCTGTAAATACATCATATGGTGGCGTATCTATAATAATGTAGTCATATTTTTGCTTCAAATGGGCGAACAAATCTTTGGTTTTCGGCAAAGAAATCAATGCCACTGGATCCGGTGGAATCTCACCATTGTCGATATAATCAAGGTTATTGATTCCCGTATCCCTATCCTTAACAATAATATCATCTAATGAAGCCTGGTTGATCAGGTAAGAACTCATCCCGGTCTCTGCTTTTTCTTTAAGATCCTTGAAGACCCTACTCCCCTTGCGCATATCAAAACTGACGAGCAATGTCTTATTGTGTGTTGAAGCAAAACTGGTTGCAAGATTCAAGGCTGAGAATGACTTCCCTTCATTCGGTACAGAGGAAGTAACAAGTATTGTCTTATTTTTTTCACCAAGCAGATAATAGACCAAATTACTTCGTAAAGTATGAAATGCTTCGCTTATCGGGGTATGAGGTGCACTCACAACAACATTGCTATTTTTACCTTCAGCGTGCGGTATATACCCAACTTGCCGAAGCTTATTGTACCTGCTGATTTCATCAATGTTTTTAATCCTATCTGACAGAAACAGAGTTGTCAGGATAACCAGGATCGGAAGCATCAAGCCAAATGCGATAGCCATTGCAATGATATTGCGATAGTTTGGAGAAGTAATCCCATTATATTTGACTGGCTCTATGATCTCAATATCCGATTCATTTGATGCGCGGGCAATCTGCGCCTCAATACTTTTATTTAACAGCGCAGTATAAGCTGCATCAGTAATGTTAAAATCGCGCTCCAGACCAGTCATTCGCCGTTGAGTTTGAGGAAGACGTGCATACTCTTCTTCAAGATTGGCCAATCGTGATTCAACTTCCTGAAGGTCGCTCGATGCAGCGTTGACCAACAAATTGATGTTTTCAGATATAACCCGCTTTATATTATCAATATTCTGATTCAATGTTTTTAAACGAGGGCTTCTGATTTGGTTCCTGTTGATAAGATCTTGTTTTTCCCTGGTAAGCTGCACCATTTCCTGAATTAGTTCACTTAGCACATCATCCTCCAAACCTAATAGAGACGGTGCTATAAAAACTGGTTCATCTTTATTCGCCTCAAAATAATCCCTGATCTGCTGTAAGCTCCTGATATCTGACTCGATCTCGTCACGTTCGCTCTCTAACTGGTTAATCTGGTTTGTAAGTGTCCGGGCACGCTCATTAATATTCATCACATTAGAACTGCTCCTGAAATTCTGTAGTTGTTGCTCAGACCTGCCTAGTGAGCCTGAAATATTGGAAAGCTGGTTGTCGATATATTCAATTGTTTTATTTGCTAGCCTGTTCTTTGCTTCCAGATCTTTTTCAATGTACTTATTCACTAAATTTTCAACAAATTC